>NZ_JBSHNE010000004.1:0-105724 GCF_053646035.1 Streptomyces sp. NPDC055287
GACGACTGCAAGACCCAGACGGGTGCCCAGCAGCAGCTCGGTGACGTCGACGCGATCGTGATCCCGGGCGGATTCGGCGAGCGTGGCGTCAACGGCAAGGTCGGCGCCATCCAGTACGCCCGCGAGAACAAGATCCCGCTGCTCGGCCTGTGCCTGGGCCTGCAGTGCATCGTCGTCGAGGCCGCCCGCAACCTCGCGGGCATCGAGGACGCCAACTCCACCGAGTTCGACGCGGCGACCGCCCACCCGGTGATCTCCACCATGGAGGAGCAGCTCGCCTACGTCGAGGGCGCCGGCGACCTGGGCGGCACCATGCGCCTCGGCCTCTACCCCGCGAAGCTCGCCGAGGGCTCGATCGTCCGTGAGGTCTACGACGACCAGCCCTACGTCGACGAGCGCCACCGCCACCGCTACGAGGTCAACAACGCCTACCGCGCGGAGCTGGAGAAGAAGGCGGGCATCGTCTTCTCCGGCACGTCCCCCGACAACAAGCTCGTCGAGTACGTCGAATACCCGCGCGAGGTCCACCCCTACCTGGTCGCCACCCAGGCACACCCCGAACTCCGCTCCCGCCCGACCCGCCCCCACCCGCTCTTCGCGGGCCTGGTCAAGGCCGCCGTCCAACGGCAGCAGGCCGCGGGCAAGACCGGCTCGGCCGCCAAGTAGTCGCAGGAGATACGGTTGCCGGGGTACGGGCCTTCTGGGCCGGTACCCCGGTTTTCTGCTTTCTGCTTTGGGAGGACGCTTCATGGCCATCAAGGACATCCCCGAGGAGTGGCAGGTCACCGCGACCGCGGTTCCCTTCACCGGCAACAAGACGAGCGTCCGCACCGACGACGTGGTCATGCCCGACGGCGGCGTGGTGCGCCGCGACTACCAGGTGCACCCCGGGTCCGTGGCGGTCCTGGCCCTCGACGAGAACGACCGTGTCCTGGTCATCCGCCAGTACCGGCACCCCGTGCGCCAGCGGCTGTGGGAGATCCCGGCCGGCCTGCTCGACGTACCCGGCGAGAATCCGCTGAGCGCCGCGCAGCGCGAGCTCTACGAAGAGGCACACGTCAAGGCCGAGGAGTGGCACGTCCTGGCCGACGTCTACCCGACGCCGGGAGGCTGCGACGAGGCCGTCCGCATCTTCTTCGCCCGCGATCTCTCCGACGTCGAGGGGGAGCGCTTCGAGGTCGAGGAGGAAGAGGCGGACATGGAACACGCGCGGGTTCCGCTCGGCGAACTCGTGCGCGGCGTGCTCGCCGGGGAGCTGCACAACACGTGCCTGGCCGTGGGCGTCCTGGCGCTGGCCGCCGCCCTTGCGGGAGAAGGGGTCGACGCACTGCGTCCGGCCGACGCCCCCTGGCCGGCGCGGCCCTTCGAGGCATGAGGGTGATCTGAAAATCCGCTGATCCGATTGGGTGATCCGCCCGCCGCGCTCCGCACGGTTCGTAGCAGAGCGTGAACTACGCTCGAAGTTCCCGACCGCAGACGCGGCGGGCTTGTGCGCAGGCGGACGGGAGCGTGGCCCGTGACGGATCAGGCGGTGGACACCAGCGGCGCGGCGGCGGGTTCCCCGGCAGGGCGGACGACGGGCGAGTTCTTCGGCAGAGCACGCGAGTTGAAGGAGCTGCGCGACGACATCGAGCGGGCCGGGCTCGACACCCTCGCCGGCCGCAAGGAGCCCAGGGCCCGCGTGCTGCTGATCGCGGGCCGCCCGGGCTCCGGCCGCACCGCCCTCGCCGCCGAACTCGCCGCGAGCCTCACTGCCGACTACCCCGACGGCACGCTGCGTGCCCGGCTGACCGATCCCGACGGCGTGCCCGTACCCACCGAGCGCACCGCCCGCGCGCTGCTCGACGACCTCGAGGTCGCGGTCCCGCCCGGGGCCGGTGACGACGAGCTGTCCGAGCTCGTCCGTGAGGCACTCGCCGCACGCCGCGTCCTGCTGGTCCTCGACGACGCCGCCGACGCCGAGCAGGTGGACCCGCTGCTGCCCGACAACCCGGACTGCCTGGTCGTGGCCACCGCCCGGGGCCCCCTCACCGGTATCCCCGGAGTCCGGCCCTGCACCATCGGAGGCCTGGACACCGGCTCCGCGGTCGAGCTGCTCGGCCGCTTCACCGGTGCGGTAAGGATCACGGTCGATCCCACGGCGGCCGACTCGCTCGCCGAGGAGTGCGGGGGACAGCCCGCCGCGCTGACCCTGATCGGCGGCTGGCTGGCCGCCAGCCCCAAGGCGTCCGTCGCCGATGTGACGAAGCGGCTGCACGACATGCCCGTCGAGCCCGGGCAGCCCACCGGCGGCCGGCCGCTCGCCCGCACGTTTCGTTTTGTGTACGAGTCGCTGCCGCAGCCCACGGCCCGGATGCTGCGCCTGCTCTCCCTCGCACCCGCCGGTGTCGTGGACGCGCACACCGCCTCCGCCCTGGCGGGCTGCTCGGTCTCCGGGGCCCAGACGGCACTGGACGACTTCGCCGCGCTCGGCCTGCTGCGCCGGGCGGGCGGGCGGCAGTACGAGGTGCCCGGCTGCCTCGCGCCCATGATGAAGGCGCTGATGGAGGACCGGGACCGGCCCGCCGAGGTGCAGCTGGCCCGGGCGAGGATGCTGGAGCGGACGGTGCGGCTGCTCCAGTCCTGCCGGGCGATCACCGAGCCCGACGGCTCCGCGGCCCGCAGGAATTTGGCGGGGCTGCCGCGCGCGCTGCGCTTCCCCAACGTCCCGGCCGCCGCCGAGTGGCTGCGGATCCGGCAGCCCGCGCTCCTCGCCTCGGCGCGGATCGCGGTCGAGGACGGTGAGCTCGACACCCTGGCGAGGCGGCTGGTGGCCGCACTGGTACGGGCGCTGGCGGCGCACCGGGGCACCGAAGCGGCGGCTCCCGAGCTGTACGGGCTGCACCGGCTCGTACTGGACGTGGCCGAGCGGTGCGGTCTGCACCGCGAGAAGGCCGCCGCGCTGCTCAATCTCGCGGATCTGGACGCGCGGACCGGTCGTACGGAGGAGGCGCTGACGCGTTACCGGGCCGCTCTGGACGCCGGCCGGGCAGCGGGTGACCCGTACGCGACAGGCCGTGCGATGGAATCCGTAGGCGGGACGCATCAGGAACTCGGTGACTGGCAGCGCGCCTCCGACTGGTACGGCCGGGCGCTGGAACAGCGGCTCACACGGGGCGAACAGGCGGATGCGGCACGGCTGTACGGGCGGCTCGGGGCCGTACACACCTACGCGGGGCGTTACGGCGAGGCGCTGCGCAACTGGCGCGCCGCGGCGGCGGGTCACCGCAGGACCGGCGATCTGCCGGGCCACGCAAGGGCGTTGAGCGAAGTGGCGAGGGTGCAGGAGTACGCCGGGCGGCCCGAGGAATCGCTGCGCACCTGCCGGGAGGCAGTCGAGTGGGCGCGGCGTGCCGAGGACGTACGGCTGCACGCTGCGCTGGAGTTGCGGCTCGCGGACACACTCGACCGGCTGGGGGACCCGGCGGCGGCGCGGCTGCACAGGAACGCTGCAGACAGTCTGCTGGTAGATGAGGGTTCTGCCTGCGAAATCCGCAGTGGTTCGCCGAGAGATTGATGCTTTGTAAGGCTAGACAGTAGGAAATCCTTCATTAGACTGGCTCTGCCGCGTCATGCTGCGGTGCTGCCCGGGTGTGCCGTGCGTACCTGGGTATGTATGGCAATGACCCATTTATTCCCCCTGAGCCAAGGACCGTGATCGACGTGAAGGTCGGCATCCCCCGCGAGGTCAAGAACAACGAGTTCCGGGTGGCCATCACCCCCGCAGGCGTGCACGAGCTGGTGCGCCACGGCCACCAGGTCTTCGTCGAGCAGAACGCCGGCGTCGGATCTTCGATCACGGACGGTGAGTACGTCGCCGCCGGAGCGCAGATCCTGGCGACCGCCGATGAGGTCTGGGCCACCGCTGACCTGCTGCTGAAGGTCAAGGAGCCCATCGCCGAGGAGTACCACCGCCTCCGCAAGGACCAGACGCTCTTCACCTACCTGCACCTCGCCGCTTCCCGTGAGTGCACGGACGCCCTGCTGGAGTCCGGCACCACCGCGATCGCCTACGAGACGGTGGAGACCGCGAACCGCGCCCTGCCGCTGCTCGCCCCGATGTCCGAGGTCGCGGGCCGGCTGGCCCCGCAGGTCGGCGCCTACCACCTGATGCGCTCGGTCGGTGGCCGCGGTGTGCTGCCGGGCGGTGTCCCGGGTACGGCGGCCGGCGAGGCCGTCGTCATCGGCGGCGGCGTCTCCGGCTGGAGCGCCACGCAGATCGCCGTCGGCATGGGCTTTCACGTGACCCTGCTCGACCGTGACATCAACAAGCTGCGCGAGGCCGACAAGGTCTTCGGCACCAAGGTGAAGACGATCGTCTCCAACGCCTTCGAGCTGGAGAAGGCCGTCGTCGAGGCCGACCTCGTCATCGGCGCGGTCCTGATCCCCGGCGCCAAGGCCCCGAAGCTCGTCACCAACGAGCTCGTCGCCAAGATGAAGCCCGGAAGTGTCCTTGTCGACATTGCGATCGACCAGGGCGGCTGCTTCGAGGACTCGCACGCTACGACGCACGCCGAGCCGACGTTCAACGTCCACAACTCGGTCTTCTACTGCGTCGCGAACATGCCGGGCGCCGTTCCGAACACCTCGACGTACGCACTGACGAACGCCACGCTGCCGTACATCGTGGAGCTCGCCAACCGCGGCTGGGTCGAGGCGCTGCGCCGCGACGCCGCCCTCGCCAAGGGCCTCAACACCCACGACGGCCAGGTTGTTTACCGCGAGGTCGCCGAGGCTCACGCGCTGCCGCACGTCGAACTGGGCACGCTCCTCGGCTGACGCGTCAACGAAAGTCGTCAACCTCACGCAACCGGCCGGACCTTGTCGAGCAAGGTCCGGTCGGACGTGTATCCGAGCACTTGCGCGGACACGTTCAACTCGCCGCGAACGTAACCCTTTAACCGTTTCGCGACCCTGTGAAACGCGCGGTCAGTGCCTCTCTTTTGCGCCCGCGCACCCTTGACACAGGGGTGTTCCGTTGCCGACACATCGGGCCGGGTCCGGCGGATTGTGTTGCTGCGGACCGGTGACACGCCATAGAGTCGCCAACCGTCGGCATGGTGCCACGCTGACCTATCGATAAGTTTCCTGGTCACGTCCAAGGAGGTAAGACGACTTGTGAATGAGTCGACATTTACTCCCGGGGGTGGTCAACCAGGAATGCCTGCACGGGGCCAGGGCCCATCGGGGCTCGAGGCTGTCGGCTCCGTCGCTGTCCGCACCTTCGCCACCCATCAGCACATGACGACAGCCCACCAGAGCATGGACGGCCTACACGTGAACGCCATGGCCGGCGACCAGAGTGGGGACAAGTCCACCACCCGCCTCGCCGACTTCGACGAGGTGCCCGAGGGGCACTTCTACGATCCCGATGCCGAGTACGAGCCCGACCCCGAGTACGCGGCCACCCTCGCCCCCGACGCTGCCCGCCAGCGCCGCGAGCGGATCGGCCCGACCGGACGGCCACTGCCGTACTTCCCGATCCCGGGCCCGCTGACCGATCACGGCCCCGCGAAGATCATCGCCATGTGCAACCAGAAGGGCGGCGTCGGCAAGACGACGTCGACCATCAATCTGGGTGCGGCTCTCGCGGAGTACGGACGACGGGTCCTGCTCGTCGACTTCGACCCGCAGGGAGCCCTGTCGGTCGGTCTCGGCGTGAACCCGATGGAGCTCGACCTGACGGTCTACAACCTGCTCATGGAGCGGGGCATGTCGGCCGACGAGGTCCTCCTGAAGACCGCGGTACCCAACATGGACCTGCTGCCGAGCAATATCGACTTGTCGGCGGCGGAAGTGCAGTTGGTCAGCGAGGTCGCCCGCGAGTCGACACTTCAGCGGGCGCTCAAGCCCCTGATGGCCGACTACGACTACATCGTGATCGACTGTCAGCCTTCGCTCGGTCTGCTCACCGTGAACGCCCTGACGGCGGCTCACAAGGTGATCGTGCCGCTGGAGTGCGAGTTCTTCGCGCTGCGCGGTGTGGCCCTGCTGACCGAGACGATCGAGAAGGTCCAGGAGCGGCTCAACCCCGACCTGGAGCTCGACGGCATCCTCGCGACGATGTACGACTCCCGTACGGTGCACAGCCGTGAGGTGCTGGCGAGGGTCGTCGAGGCCTTCGACGAGCACGTCTACCACACGGTGATCGGACGTACCGTCCGCTTCCCGGAGACCACGGTCGCCGGTGAGCCCATCACGACGTACGCCTCCAACTCGGTCGGTGCGGCCGCTTATCGCCAGCTCGCCAGGGAGGTGCTCGCCCGGTGTCACGCCGAGTGAGTCTGCCGGGGGCCGACGAACTGTTCCGCACGACCGGGGGAATGGCACTGCAGTCGTCGTCCCCGCGGCGCCCGCCCGTCAATGGCGAGGCACGCGTGCCGGGGCCGGCGGGGGAGAGCGACCCCGGGGCGGCGGGCGAGCAGTCCGAGGGCACGTCGGCCGCCGGTTCCGCCGGTGGCCGTGAGGGCACGGAGCACGCCGCCGCCGACGCCGAGGCCGGCGGACATCGCAGCCGGACCGTGGAGGGCGACCAGGCGGCCGCTGCCGCCACGAAGGCCCGGCGGGCACCCGAGGGGCAGCCGGCATCCCAGTCGGGCGCCCAGCAGCGTCCTGCGGCCTCCGGTGGTCCCGCCGCGGGCGGCCAGCCACGGCGCCGGGGCGGGCGCGGGGCGAACCGTCGCCCCAGTGGCCGCGAGCGCCACGACGAGAAGATCACGGTCTACGTCTCGGCCGAGGAACTGATGGACCTCGAGCACGCACGGCTGGTGCTGCGCGGGGAGCACGGGCTCGCTGTCGACCGCGGCCGGATCGTGCGGGAGGCGGTTGCCGTCGTCCTCGCGGATCTGGAGTCGCGGGGCGACGCGAGCATTCTCGTGCGGCGCCTGCGCGGGCGCTGACCGGACGGGCGGTAGCCTGCGCTGCCCCTGCTCTTGTTCCCCGCCCCCTGGACCACAGCCATGCCGCCGCGCCCCGACGATCCCGCTCCCGCCCCCCGCCGTCGCCTGGGGCGCGGGCCGGGGGCGCCGCAGCCGCCCGGCGGTGCCGGTGCGCGGGGTGCCGCAAAGTCGGCGGCGCCGGAAGGTGCGCCCGACGTACGGGCGGGTGAGGATCCCCCCGCTCCGGCCCCTCCCGCAGCCGGGGGTGCGGCGAGCGGCCCCCCGGATCCCGAACACGCGGGGCCGTCCGGAGGGGTATCCGCGAGCGACCCGGGCTCCCGCGACACCGGCCCTGCCGGAGCGGCGCCGGACGCAGCGGCTCCCGTCGAGGCCGTGCCCGTCGAGGCGGCTCCTGCCGAGGGCGTGCCCGTCGAGGCCGCTCCCGCCGAAGCGGCGCCTGCCGAGGCCGCGACGGACGGGCGGTTCACCGTCCGGCTGGTGAACTTCGAGGGGCCGTTCGACCTGCTGCTTCAGCTCATCTCGAAGCACAAGCTCGACGTCACCGAGGTCGCCCTCTCGAAGGTCACCGACGAGTTCATGGCCCACATCCGGGCCATGGGGCCCGACTGGGACCTCGACCAGACCACCGAGTTCCTCGTGGTCGCCGCGACGCTCCTCGACCTCAAGGCCGCCCGGCTGCTGCCCGCCGCCGAGGTGGAGGACGAGGGGGACCTCGCGCTGCTGGAGGCACGGGACCTGCTCTTCGCGCGGCTGCTGCAGTACCGCGCGTACAAGCGGATCGCCGACATCTTCAGCGAGCGGCTGGACGCGGAGGCCCGACGGTATCCGCGTACGGTCGGTCTGGAGCCGCACCACGCGGCGCTGCTGCCCGAGGTCGTCATCAGCATCGGCCCGGACGGCTTCGCCGCGCTCGCCGTGAAGGCCATGCAGCCCCGCGCCGAGCCACAGGTGTACGTCGATCACATCCACGCGCCTCTCGTCTCCGTACGGGAACAGGCGGAGGTGGTCGTCGCGCGGCTGAAGGAGTCGGGGGAGGCGACTTTCCAGTCGCTGACCGAGGACGCCTCCGACACCCTCACTGTCGTCGCCCGCTTTCTCGCGCTGCTGGAGCTCTACCGGGAGAAGGCCGTCGTACTGGACCAGGAGGAGGCACTCGGGGAGCTCATGGTGAGGTGGACCGGCGGAGAGGCGGCGCAGCCCGTCGTCACGGACGAATTCGATCAAGTGGTGGAGGAGACAACGTGAGCGAGCCCGTCGCGGTGGCGGACCTCGGCCTCAAGCCCGCCCTGGAGGCGGTCCTCATGGTCGTCGACGAGCCCGCCACCGAGGAACACCTGGCGAAGGTGCTCGAGCGGCCCCGCAGAGCCGTCGCGGACGCGTTGCGGGAGCTGGCCGACGAGTACGCCGTACAGGGGCGCGGATTCGAGCTCAGGCTGGTCGCCGGGGGGTGGCGCTTCTACACGCGGCCCGAGTACGCGGCGGCGGTCGAGAGCTTCGTGCTGGACGGCCAGCAGGCCCGTCTCACCCAGGCCGCCCTGGAGACGCTGGCGGTCGTCGCGTACCGGCAGCCGGTGAGCCGGTCACGGGTCTCGGCCGTACGGGGCGTGAACTGTGACGGCGTGATGCGGACCCTCCTCCAGCGCGGGCTGGTGGGGGAGGCGGGCACGGAACCCGAAACAGGTGCGATCCTGTACAGGACGACGAACTACTTTCTGGAGCGGATGGGCCTGCGTGGCCTGGACGAGCTCCCGGAGCTCGCGCCATTCCTCCCGGAGGCGGACGCGATCGAGGCTGAGACGCTAGAGGGTGTGCCGTCGTTCGATCCGGACGCCCCGGACACCGACGCAGACGACAAGACGGAATTTTGATGCGAAGCAGCAGCGGCAGGAACAGCGGAAGCGGCAACGACCGGAATCAGCGGGGCGCGGGCAAGGGGCGCGACGACAAGCAGAAGCGCACCGACCGTCCGGACCGTCCCCGTCCGGAGGAGCGCCGTTACGACGTCGGCCGTGACGCCCCCGGCGCCCGCGAGGGCGGCGGCGCGGGTCGCGGTGGCGCACCGGCCGGCCGCGGCGGCAGTGGTGCGGGTGCCGGTCGCGGTGGTGCGAGTGCCGGACGTGGAGGCAGCGGCGCGGGTCGCGGCGGTGCGGGTGCGGGACGTGGTGGCAGTGGCGCCGGAGGCGCCGCAGGTGGCTCGGGCACCGGCAGCCGTGGCGCGGCCGCGCGCGGTGGCGCCAAGGGCGGCCCCAAGGCCCCGCAGGGCGGTTTCCGGACCCCCGGACTGCGCCGTGGCCCGCAGAGCGCCCCGTCCCGGCCGCGCGAGCTCGACGCCAAGCTCGAGGAGCGCGTACGCGAGCGGCACAGCAAGCCCCAGGTGAAGACGCCCAAGACGTTCCCGGGAGCCGAGCAGGAGGGTGAGCGCCTGCAGAAGGTCCTCGCCCGTGCGGGCATGGGTTCGCGGCGCGCCTGCGAGGAGCTGATCGAGCAGGCCCGGGTCGAGGTCAACGGCGAGATCGTGACCGAGCAGGGCCGCCGCGTCGACGTGCACAAGGACGAGGTCAAGGTCGACGGTCTGACGGTCGCCACCCAGTCCCACCTCTTCTTCGCGCTGAACAAGCCGGCCGGAGTCGTCGCCACGATGGGCGACCCCGACGGCCGCCAGAACCTCAACGACTACGTCAACAACCGTGAGACGCGTCTCTTCCACGTCGGCCGACTGGACACCGAGACCGAGGGCATCATCCTGCTCACCAACCACGGCGAGCTGGCCCACCGTCTCACCCACCCGAAGTACGGCGTGAAGAAGACGTACCTCGCCGCCATCCAGGGACCGCTCCCGCGCGACCTCGGCAAGCGGCTCAAGGACGGCATCGCGCTGGAGGACGGGTACGCCCGCGCCGACCACTTCCGCGTCGTCGAGAACACCGGCAAGAACTACCTGGTCGAGGTGACCCTCCACGAGGGCCGCAAGCACATCGTCCGCCGCATGCTGGCCGAGGCCGGCTTCCCCGTCGAGCGGCTCGTGCGGACGTCCTTCGGGCCTATCCCGCTGGGCGACCAGAAGTCCGGCTGGCTGCGCCGCCTCACCAACACCGAGGTCGGCATGCTGATGAAGGAAGTCGGTCTGTAAACCGACGCCCTTTCGCCCCGAGCCCCGGCCGGTTCCTGTACGCACAGGAACCGGCCGGGGCTTTTTTGGCGCTTGTGGAACGGCCTGCCCTCCCTTTATAGTCACCTTGACTATTAAGGAGGCGGGCGTGAGTCTCGCGGACATACTCGAACCCCTGCAGCAGCCACTGGTGACCGTCCTGGACACCCCGGTGAGCTGGACCGAGGTCCTCGGGTTCGGCAGTGGCGCGCTCTGCGTCTGGCTCGTCGCCCGGCAGCACATCGCCAACTGGCCGATCGGCATCGCCAACAACCTCTTCTTCGTCCTCCTGTTCACCCAGGCGGGCCTGTACGCCGACGCCGGCCTGCAGGTCGTCTTCATCACCCTCGCCGCCTACGGCTGGTGGACCTGGACCCACGGGGGTGGACCAGGCTCCTCGTCCCTCCCGGTACGGCGCACGAGCCGCACCGAGTGGACCTGGCTGCTGGCGGCGGGGGCGGTGGGGACACTCGCCCTCACGCTCCTCCTCGACCGCGCCACCGATTCGACCGTTCCCTTCTGGGACGCCCTGACGACCGCGCTGTCCCTCATGGCGACGTACGGGCAGTGCAGGAAGCGTCTCGAGTCGTGGTGGCTGTGGATCGCGGCCGACGTCGTGTACGTCCCGCTGTACGCGTACAAGGAGCTGTATCTGACGTCCCTGCTGTACGTCGGTTTCATGGCCCTGTGCGTTCTCGGGCTGCTCAACTGGCGGCGCAGTCCCGCTTCCCGGGAACAGCCCGTCGCGCAGGCCGCGGTATGACGGCGTACAAGCACGGGCTCGTGCTCGGGAAGTTCTACCCGCCGCACGCGGGACACCATCACCTCGTGCGCACCGCACAGGAACGCTGCGAACGGCTCACCGTTCTCGTGTGCGCCTCGTCCGTCGAGTCCGTACCGCTCGCCGACAGGGTGGCGTGGATGCGGGCCGTGCACCCGGACGCCGACGTCGTGGGCGCCGTGGACGACATCCCCGTGGACATCACCGACCCGGCCGTGTGGGACGCGCACATGGCGGTCTTCCTGGCCGCTGTCCCCGCGCCCGTCGACGCCGTCTTCACCTCGGAGGCGTACGGCGACGAGCTCGGCCGGCGCTTCGGTGCGGACGCGGTGTGCGTCGACCCGGCACGTACGGCATTTCCCGTCTCGGGAACGGCCGTACGAGCCGATCCTGTCCGCCACTGGGACCACCTGGAGGCGCCCGTACGGGCCGCACTGGCGCGGCGCGTGGTCGTCCTGGGGGCCGAGTCGACGGGGACCACGACCATGGCGTGTGCGCTCGCCGAGCACTACCGGGGCCGTGGCGGCGTCTGGGAACGGACACAGTGCGTTCCCGAGTACGGCAGGGAGTACAGCGAGCGGAAGCTGGCCGCACTGCGCGCACAGCGGCCGGACGCCGACTGGGCGGAGGTCGCGTTCAGCACGGAGGAGTTCCCACTGATCGCACAACGGCAGTCCGACAGCGAGGACACAGCGGCCGGGGCTGGCTCGCCCGTGCTCTTCTGCGACACCGACGCCTTCGCCACCACGGTGTGGCACGAGCGCTACCTCGGTGGCCCCAGCCCGGACGTCGCGCGGATCGCCGCCCGCGGCCGGCAGCACCTGTGGCTGCTCACCGACCACACGGGGGTGCCCTTCGAGGACGACGGACTGCGCGACGGCGAGCATGTGCGGCCCTGGATGACCGCACGCTTCCGTGAGGAACTCACCCGTACAGGGCGCGGATTCCGCACGCTCGGCGGAACGCACGAGGAGCGGCTCGCGGCCGCCGTCGCCGCTGTGGACGCGCTGCTCGCCGAAGGGTGGGGCTTCACCGACCCTCTTCCGGAGAATCGATGAACGAAGAAGCGCACGAAGAGACGCCGCAAGGGACGCAACAAGGGAAGCGTCCAGCGACGCACGAAGAAGCGCAGTACGACCCGCACGCCTTCGAGCCGTTCGCCGTCACCGTCGACCTCGCCGTCTTCACCGTGCGCGAGGGCCGGCTGCACGTCCTGCTGATCCGGCGCGGACAGGACCCGTACGCCGGGGCGTGGGCGCTGCCGGGCGGCTTCATACTGCCACGCGAGTGCGCGGAGGACGCCGCCCGGCGCGAACTGGCCGAGGAGACCGGCCTGTCGCAGGAGTCCGCCGCCGGGCTCCACCTGGAACAGCTGCGTACGTACAGCGACCCCGACCGCGATCCGCGGATGCGCGTCGTCTCGGTCGCGTACACCGCGCTCGTGCCCGGCCTGCCGGAGCCGCGCGGCGGCGGCGACGCGGCGCACGCGCAGTGGACGCCCGTCGGCGGCCTGCCGGACCTCGCCTTCGACCACGGGCGGATCATCGCCGACGCCCGGGAGCGCATCCGCGCCAAGCTCGAATACACCTGCCTGGCCACGGCCTTCTGCCCGCCCGAGTTCACCCTGGGCGAGCTCCAGCAGGTGTACGAGACAGTCTGGGGCACGGAGCTCGACCGGCCGAACTTCCGGCGCAAGGTGCTCGCCTCGCCCGGCTTCGTGGAGCCACTGGAAGGGGCTCCACGGCGTACCGGAGGGCGCGGAAAACCCGCCGCCCTCTACCGGGCCGGGACCGCCGCGGCCCTGCATCCGCCACTTCTGCGCCCCGAACGACGATCCGAAGGAGAACGGTCCCAGTGAAGCAGGCAGCAACCGGTGCTCTCATAGGCCTCGCGCTCGGGGACGCCCTGGGCTTCCCGACCGAGTTCAAGGACGTACCTTCGATCCTCGCGAAGTGCGGGCCGTGGCGGGAGATGGAGCTGCCGACGCCCGCGATCGTCACGGACGACACCCAGATGACGCTCGCGCTGGGGCGCGGGATACGGACGGCGATGGAGCGCGGGGTGCTCGGGCCGCCGAGGCTGGCACGGCCCGTACGCGAGGAATTCGTGGACTGGTACCACTCGCCCGAGAACAACCGTGCCCCCGGCAACACCTGTCTCGTCGCCTGCCGACTGCTCGACAGCGACGTGCCCTGGCAGCGGGCCAGCCAGCTCGGCTCCAAGGGCTGCGGGGCCAATATGCGGGTCGCGCCGATCGGGCTCGTACCCGGGCTGGGTGAGGAACAGCGCGCCGGGGCCGCGCAGTTGCAGTCGGCGCTCACGCACGGGCACCCGACCGCGCTGGCGGCGAGCGACCTGACGGCCCACGCCGTGCACCTGCTCGCGCTGGGGACGGAGCCGACCGGACTGGTGGGGCTGCTTCGTTCGTACGCGTACGAGAACCGCACCCGGTACCACGAGCGCTGGCTCGGCGACCTGTGGACGCACTCCCACGACGCTTCGCCGGAGGCGTTCATGGCGCGCGGCTGGGACGAGTGCCTGGCCGTACTGGAATGTCTCGCGGAGGCCCTGCGTACACCGTCCCCCGAAACCGATCCCTGCCTGGCGACGGGCGACGGATGGATCGCGGAGGAGGCGCTCGCGACCGCGCTGCTGTGCTTCCTGCAGTTCCCCGAGGAGCCCGTCACAGCGTTGCGGCGGGCCGCGTGCACGAAGGGCGACTCGGACTCGATCGCCTGTCTGGCGGGGGCGTTCGCGGGAGCGCACCTGGGAGCGGGTGTGTGGCCGGCCGAGTGGGCCGGGCGCATCGAGTACCGGGGTGAGCTGCTGGCCCTCGGCGCGCTCTGGGACGCTTGATCCATGTCTGCGTACGAGAAGCGTCTTCGCGAGGCCGGGCTGCCGGACACCGACCTCGCCCCCATCCTCGCGGAGGAGACCGATCCGCTGCTGTTCGCGACCGTCTCCGGGGCGCACCTGTACGGGTTCCCGTCCCGGGACTCGGACGTCGACCTGCGCGGCACGCACCTGTTGCCCGCGGCCGATCTCGTCGGCCTGGGGGAGCCCGACGAGACGCGCAGCCGCATGTGGGTGCGCGACGGCGTGGAGATGGACCTGGTCACGCACGACCTGCGCAAGTTCGTACGGCTGATGCTGCGGCGCAACGGCTATGTGCTGGAGCAGTTGCTCTCGCCCCTGATCGTGCGTACGAGCGACGCGCACGCGGAGCTGGCCCAGCACGCTGCAGCCGTGCTGACCAGTCATCACGCGCATCACTACCGGGGTTTCGCGGGCACGCAATGGCGGCTCTTCGAGAAGACCGGTGAGCTGAAGCCGCTGCTCTATACCTTCCGGGCGCTGCTGACCGGCATCCACCTGATGCGCAGCGGCGAGGTGCAGGCCCATCTGCCCACCCTGCTGGGGCAGGTCGACGCCCCGGCATACCTGGCGGAGCTGATCGAGGCCAAGGCCGAGGCCGAACACGCCGCCGCCCACGGCCCGGACCGCGAGCGTCTGAGCGCGGACGTCGACGCCCTGCTCGGCGTCCTCGACGCCGCCCAGGCGGCGTCACGGCTCCCGGCCGAGACCGCGGCGTACGAGCGGCTGAACGACTTCGTCGTACGGGCGCGGCTCGGTCGCGACCGGAGCGCGCAGCTCACCGCCCAACCCCGCTGAGTCGCAGGTCACCGCCCAAGCCCGCTGAGTCGCAGGTCAGCGCCCAAGCTGCCGAGTCGCAGGTCACCGCCCAAGCCCGCTGAGTCGCAGCTCACCGCCTCAGCGGGCTGAGGCGCGGCGCGTGCGCAGCAGGAAATCCTCCACCCGGGGGCGGTCCGGCTCCGCCGACAGGGGGCTCTTCGCCTCGGCGGCCTCCGCCTCCGCCGTGAGCACCCTCATCCGCCGCTCGACCTCCGGCCACGCCACCTCCCCGCGCTTGACCGCGAGCAGCCGCTCGCGGTCCTCGCCCACGCCGATCACCAGCTCGCCCGTACGCAGGAGATCGCGGCAGCTGCCGAGCAGCCGCAGCAGGTGCATGGCGTGTTTCCAGCGCGGGGCGCCGTGCTGCCGTACGTCCGCCTCCAGCTTCTTGCGCTGGCCCTCCGCGTACCGGGCGAACGTCTGATGGGCCCGCCGGGAGAGGAACGCGCCGCGCAGGGCGAGCAGCTCGCGGCCGGTGGCGTCGACGTGCTCGACCAGCGGGGAGTGCAGGCACTCCAGAATGTTGGGGTTGGCGCGCAGGGCCAGCTCGCAGAAGCGTTCCAGCTCCCACGAGAACTGCTCGTCCGCCGGCCCCTCCACGTGCGTCGGCGGCTTCTCGAAGCGCCAGAACAGCGGCGTCGGCGCGACGAAGACGCCGCGCCGGTCCGTGTCGCTGGCGTCCGTCGCCAGGCCGAAGGCGCGCGAGCCCATCACGCAGGAGTACACCGTGTGATGCCGTACGAGCTCTTCGGCCGTCGGCGCGGCAGCCGGCGGGGCAGCGGTCGGGGCGGCGGTCGGGGCAGGGGCAGCCGGCGGGATCATGCTCCGGATTGTGCCGCAGTCAGGGCAGCCGGATCGAACCACTTTCCACGGTGATCTGCCGCGGCGGGAGCGGCTTGCGGGCCGGTCCGTTGGCGACCGAGGCGTCCGTGATCCGGAACTTGCTGCCGTGACAGGGGCAGTTGATGGTGCCGTCCTCGACGCTGCCGACCGTGCACCCCTGGTGGGTGCAGATCGCGGAGAAGGCCTTGAAGGTGCCCTCCTCCGGCTGCGTCACCACGACCTTCTCGCTCTTGAAGATCGTGCCGCCGCCCACCGGGATCTCCGAGGTACTGGCGAGCGCCTGGCCGCCGCCAGGCGTTTCCTCCGCGGTCGGCGACTCCGCGGTCGGCGACTCTCCGGTCGGCGCGGTCGGCTCCGGGGGCGCCGGGGACGCCGGCGTTTCCTCGCCGCCACCGTTGTCGCCGTTCCCGCCGCAGCCGGCGGCCATCGCGGTGCCCGCCGCGGCGGCCGCGAGGATCGTCCGGCGGCTCGTGCCCTTGCCCATCAGGTGCTCCTCAAGTCGTCCCATGTCGTCTCACGCCGTCACACCGGAGGCGCGCGAGAACGCGAGCGCCGAGGCCGGCCGCTCGGCGCGAAGCAGCAGCATCTTCGCGCCGAAAGCCCTGGAGAAGAAGCACCGGAGCAGCGAATGCCGCATCCCGCGGCCGCTGTACGTCTGATAGCCCAGTCCGTACGGCCACCCGTGCGGCTGTCTCCGCAACGGTCCGCCGGGCTGTCCGCCCAGCTGTCCGCGCTGCGCGAGGGGCGCAGAGGGCGGGGAGCAGCCCCGCGACCCAACTACGCTGAATCACGCAGGCGCGGATGAGGTACGGAGCGAGGAGCACGACGTGGCAGTACGAGCGGTGCGCGGGGCGGTCCAGCTGGAGCGGGACGAGGCCGGGCACATGGGTGAGCAGGTCAGCGAGCTGCTCACCGCGATCCTGGAGCGCAACGGGCTCACCCCCGACGACCTCATCAGCATCTGGTTCACCGCCACCCCCGACCTCCACAGCGACTTCCCGGCTGCCGCCGCACGGGGGCTCGGCATCGTCGACGTACCGCTGATCTGCGCCCAGGAACTGGACATAGCGGGCGCCATGCCCCGCGTCGTACGGATCCTCGCGCACGTCGAGTCGGAGCTGCCCAAGTCCTCCGTCTCGCACATCTACCTCGGCGCCGCCGCCGCCCTCCGCAAGGACATCGCCCAGTGAGAACCGCACTTGTCATCGGAACCGGCCTCATCGGCACCTCCGCGGCCCTCGCCCTCGCCGGGCGCGGCATCACCGTCCACCTCGCCGACCACGACCCCGCGCAGGCCCACACCGCCGCCGCCCTCGGCGCCGGCACCGACGAGGCGCCCGAAGGCCGTGTCGACCTGGCCGTCGTCGCCGTACCGCCCGCGCACGTGGCCGCGACGCTGGCCGACGCCATGCGGCGTGGGATCGCCCGCGCGTACATCGACGTCGCCAGCGTCAAGGGCGGGCCGCGCCGCGAGCTGGAGGCGCTGGGCTGCGACCTCACGGGGTACATCGGCACGCACCCGATGTCCGGCAAGGAACGTTCGGGCCCCCTCGCCGCGACCGCCGACCTCTTCGAGGGCCGTCCCTGGGTCCTGACCCCCACCCGCGACACCGACACCGAGGTCCTCAACCTCGCGCTGGAACTGGTCGCTCTCTGCCGGGCCGTTCCGGTGGTCATGGACGCGGACGCCCACGACCGCGCGGTCGCACTCGTCTCGCACACCCCGCAGCTGGTCTCCTCGATGGTCGCGGCGCGGCTGGCGGACGCGGACGAGACAGCGGTACGGCTCTGCGGCCAGGGCATCCGGGACGTCACCCGCATCGCCGCCTCCGACCCCCGGATGTGGGTCGAGATCCTCTCCGCCAACCCGGGCCCCGTGGCGGACGTGCTCACCGGCGTCGCGGCCGACCTGGAGGAGACCGTCCAGGCGCTGCGCGCCCTGCAGTCCGCCGACGAGGACAAGCGCCGGGGCGGCGCCCACGGCATCGAGGACGTCCTGCGGCGCGGCAACGCCGGGCGCGAGCGCGTGCCGGGCAAGCACGGAGCCGCTCCCGCGGCGTACGAGATCGTCGCGGTCCTCATCAGCGACCGTCCCGGCGAGCTGGCGCGGATCTTCGCGGACGCCGGGCGGGCGGGCGTGAACATCGAGGACGTACGCATCGAGCACGCGACGGGGCAGCAGGCGGGTCTGGTCCAGCTGATGGTGGAGCCGGCGGCCGCGCCCGGGCTGAGCGCGTCGCTGCGGGAGCGGGGCTGGTCGATCCGCCAGTAGCAGCGACGGCGGTCCGCGGCGATGTCCGCTTTGTGGGGGCTTCGCAGGGGCGTCGAGGGCGGGGCCGGGGACTCGGTAACCTTGTGTGGGGTCCGTCGGGTCCCAACCGCCCAAGCCCGTGTACCAGGAAGGTGTCCTACACCGTGGAAACCGCCGCCCGGACCGCCCCGGCAGCAGTGATTGTCGCCATCGACGGCCCCTCCGGCACGGGCAAGTCCAGCACCTCCAAGGCCGTCGCCGCCAAGCTCGGCCTGAGCTACCTGGACACCGGCGCCCAGTACCGGGCGATCACGTGGTGGATGCTGAACAACGGCATCGACGTCACGGACGCCGTCGCCATCGCGGACGCCGCTGGGAAGCCCGTGATCGTCTCCGGCACCGACCCGTCCGCCCCCACGATCACGGTCGACGGAATCGACGCTTCCGGGCCGATCCGCACCCAGGAGGTCACCTCCAAGGTGAGCGCCGTGAGCGCCGTGCCCGAGGTGCGCACCCTCATCACCGAGCTCCAGCGGTCCATCGCCAAGGGCGCCGCGCTCGGCATCGTCGTCGAGGGCCGCGACATCGGTACGACCGTGCTGCCGGACGCGGACCTCAAGATCTTCCTGACCGCCTCTCCCGAGGCGCGCGCCGCCCGCCGCAGCGGCGAGCTGAAGGGCGCGGACGTGTCCGCGACCCGCGAGGCCCTGCTGAAGCGTGACGCGGCCGACTCCAGCCGCAAGACCTCGCCGCTCGCCAAGGCGGACGACGCCGTCGAGGTCGACACCAGCGACCTCACGCTGGAGCAGGTCATCGAGTGTGTCGTTACCCTGGTCGAGGGGAAGCGGGCCGCGAAGTGACCGCCCCCACACTGCGTGGTGCGGCGGTCGGTCGCGGCATCGGCATCGGCCTCATGTACGGGCTGTGGAAGCCCCGCGTGCTCGGTGCCTGGCGGGTGCCCATGAGCGGCCCGGTGATCCTGGCCGTGAATCACTCGCACATGATCGACGGCCCCATGCTGATGGGGGCGGCCCCCAGGCCGGTGCACTTCCTGATCAAGAAAGAGGCGTTCGTCGGCCCCCTCGACCCGTTCCTGCGCGGAATCGGGCAGCTGAAGGTGGACCGGTCGACCGCCGACCGTACGGCGATCTCGAACGCGCTCGGCGTCCTCGCGGACGGTGGCGTGCTCGGGATCTTCCCCGAGGGGACCCGGGGCGAGGGCGACTTCGCGTCGCTGCGCGCCGGTCTCTCGTACTTCGCCGTACGCGGCGGGGCGCCGATCGTCCCCGTGGCGGTACTCGGCAGCACCGAGCGCCGCGGCCGGCTGATACGGGGGCTGCCGCCGCTGCGCAGCCGGGTGGACATCGTCTTCGGTGACCCCTTCGAGGCCGGCGACGGCAGCGGACGGCGCACACGCAAGGCGCTGGACGAGGCCACCGTTCGTATTCAGGAGAGGCTGACCGCCCACCTGGAAAGTGCCAGGCGCCTTACCGGGCGCTAGGCGAGACTTGAGTAGTGGACCGCGCGAATCGGGTGGTCCATCGATGATGATGAACGAGGAACGGACTTCATGAACGACCAGATTCACTCCGGCGACGAGCACGGAGCACTTGGCGACGCCGAGTACGCGGAGTTCATGGAGCTCGCCGCGCAGGAGGGCTTCGACCCCGAAGAGGTCGAAGGCGCGATCGGCGAAGCCGGTCACGGCCCGCTGCCCGTCCTCGCCGTCGTCGGCCGCCCCAATGTCGGCAAGTCGACCCTGGTGAACCGCATCATCGGCCGCCGCGAGGCCGTCGTCGAGGACAAGCCCGGCGTCACCCGTGACCGTGTCACCTACGAAGCCGAGTGGGCGGGCCGCCGCTTCAAGATCGTCGACACCGGCGGCTGGGAGCAGGACGTCCTCGGCATCGACGCGTCCGTCGCCGCCCAGGCTGAGTACGCGATCGAGGCCGCCGACGCGGTCGTCTTCGTCGTCGACTCCACGGTCGGCGCGACCGACACAGACGAGGCGGTCGTCAGGCTGCTGCGCAAGGCCGGCAAGCCGGTCGTGCTCTGCGCCAACAAGGTCGACGGCCTGAGCGGCGAGGCGGACGCGACCGCCCTGTGGTCGCTCGGCCTCGGCCAGCCCCACCCGGTCTCCTCGCTGCACGGCCGCGGCACCGGCGACATGCTGGACGCCATCCTCGAGGCCCTGCCCGAGGCCCCGGCGCAGACCTTCGGCCTGGCTGCCGGCGGACCGCGCCGTATCGCGCTCATCGGCCGTCCGAACGTCGGCAAGTCGTCGCTCCTCAACCGGGTGGCGAACGAGGACCGCGTCGTCGTCAACGAGATCGCGGGCACCACGCGCGACCCGGTCGACGAGCTGATCGAGCTCGGCGGCATCACCTGGAAGTTCATCGACACGGCCGGCATCCGCCGCCGCGTCCACCTCCAGGAGGGCGCGGACTACTACGCCTCGCTGCGTACCGCTGCCGCCGTCGAGAAGGCCGAGGTCGCGGTCGTACTGATCGATGCCAGCGAGTCCATCAGCGTGCAGGACCAGCGGATCATCACGATGGCCGTCGAAGCGGGCCGCGCGCTGGTCATCGCGTACAACAAGTGGGACACCCTCGACGAGGAGCGCCGGTACTACCTCGAGCGCGAGATCGAGACGGAGCTCGCCCAGATCGCGTGGGCGCCTCGGGTGAACGTCTCGGCGCAGACCGGCCGCCACATGGAGAAGCTGGTCCCGGCGATCGAAACGGCGCTGGCCGGCTGGGAGACACGCATCCCGACCGGCAGGCTCAACGCCTTCCTCGGCGAGATCGTCGCCTCCCACCCGCACCCGGTCCGCGGCGGCAAGCAGCCCCGCATCCTCTTCGGGACGCAGGCGGGAGCGAAGCCGCCGCGGTTCGTGCTCTTCGCCTCCGGCTTCCTGGAGGCCGGCTACCGGCGGTTCATCGAGCGCCGGCTGCGCGAGGAGTTCGGCTTCGAGGGCACGCCGATCCACATCTCGGTGCGGGTGCGCGAGAAGCGCGGCCGCAAGAAGTGACGGCAGGGGCCTGCGGACGGGCCTAGAACCCCCGACGGGGAGCGGGCGGCAGCGCGGCCGGGAAGTGATTCCCGGTGTGCTGTCGCCCGTTGCCGTTGGAGGTGGTGCTGCCGTCGCTGCTCGTGACGCGCCAGAAGCCGGTGTGCCCGCCGCCGTGCGTTCCCTGGCCGGTGTGACTCGTGTGGCCGGGGCCTTCGCTGTGGCGCGGCCCCCCGGCGAAGCCCGTGAACCCCAGTTCCTCCTCGCCGCTGCGGTCGCCGGGCAGCGCCCGGAAGGACCTGCGGTACTCCGAGTACAGCGCGTCGTAGATCGGGGTGTGCGAGGGGTCGGCCCGGCTCTCCCGCGAGGGACGCATCGCGGGGATGTGGGTCTGGTACGGCTGATGGCGTGAGGGGTCGTATGAGTGCACGTATGTGCCAACGACCCCAGCGCCCGTCGGATGCGGGCCGAGCAGGGAATTCCCTGCTCGGCGGGGGTGAGTGGAGCGCATGGACCTGTCGTACGGTCCGGGCCCCGTCAGGTGCCGGCCAGCGGCATGGCGGCGGCGGCCAGCACGCCACGGGCGGCCGCCCGCTCCAGGGCGTTGCGCAGCAGGTCCTCGCGCGGCTGCTGGCCGATCGAACCGGCGGGCACGGTGTAGACGAGGACCGTGCTCGACTTGTTGGCCGCCGTCCGCCAGCCCTCGGTGACCTGGAGGGGCTGGTGCGCCTGCCACCAGGAGACCGGGTTGCCGCCGTTGGTTCCCGGCTGGAGTACGGCGTGCAGCTGGCCCATGGCGAGCAGGACCGACCAGCCGGGCAGCGGGGCGGGCACGTCGGCCATGTCGGTGACCGGCTGGAAGCCCTGCTCGGTGACGAGCGGCAGGAACGCGTCGGTGGTGCTGTCGGAGCCGGGGCGGGCGACCGGGCCGGTCGGCTCGACGACCAGGGCCGGGTGCAGCTGGCCGTCGATCAGCACGAGGCCGCTGGTGATCCCGAGAACCGCCTGGCCGGGCGAGCCGCCGAACTCCTCGGCGCCGGGGAGCTCCGGGCCGCCGCCGGTGATGCTGCGTACGGCGCCCTGGAGCTGGTCCTCGGCCACCTGGACGACCTGCGAGGGGATGCAGGTGGCGTGGGCGAACGCGAGCACGGCGGTTTCCTCGCCGATGAACAGCACGGTGCTCGTGCGCTCCAGTTCGGAGTCGCCCTGGGTGCGGCAGGAGGTGCAGTCGTAACTGCCCGGGGCGTTCTCGCCGGCGAGCAGGCGGTCGGCTTCTTCGTTGCCGATCTCGGCGCGTACGTCGTCGCTGACGTCGAGCATGCGCGGCACGGGGGACTCCTCGGACTCGGTGCGGGTGCCGGGCGGTTCCCGGCTCGTCAAGAAGACAACGGGTGATCTGTCGCCGGGGTCACGCGAAGAGGGGAACGGAATCGAACCAACCAGGCGGGGCGGCCCGCGTCAACGCCGGGTCGGCCGACCGGGTGGGGCTACGGGGCCCGCCGCGCGGCACCTGAGCCGGGACGCGGGCGGCTGCTTAGCGTGGCGCGATGCCGAAGCTGCCGCAGTCCCGCCACGTGCCGGTCGCCCTGTTCGCCGTACTGCTGGCCCTGTGTCCGACGGGCGCTCAGGCCGCGCCGCCGGCGCCCGTACCCGGTCCCGGCACGCCGCCGGTGGGTGACTGCGCGGCCACGCGGTGGCCCTGGAGCTGCCTCGCCGAGTGCGAGAGCGGGGGCGACTGGCACATCAACACCGGGAACGGTTACTACGGCGGACTGCAGTTCTGGCAGCCGACGTGGGTGGAGCACGGCGGACTCGCGTACGCCCCGCGCGCGGACCTCGCCACCCGGGCGGAACAGATCGAGGTGGCGGAGAAGGTGCTCGCCAACCAGGGTTGGAAGGCGTGGCCAGCCTGTTCGAAGCGCTACCACCTCGCCGGCCGGGTCCATGTGGTGAAGGCCGGTGACACGCTCGCCTCGATCGCCCGCCGCTACCGCGTCCGGGGCGGCTGGAAGGCGCTGCACAAGGCCAACGCGAAAGCGGTCGGCCGCAACCCGGACCGGATCCGTACCCGGATGCTGTTGGTCATCCCGGCGGTGAAGGGCCGGCCGGCGGTGAAGGCCGGGCCGGCGCGCACCTCGGTTCTGTCGCCTCTCCGCTGAACACGACCACTCCGCGGCGCAGTTCGTGCACGAAGACGGGGCGCCGCGCCGTCCCGCTCAGCAGCGCCGGCGGCATCCTCTGTTCCGCCGTCACGACCGTCGTGGCCGGGGCGAGCGCGGCGAGCAGCTCGTACGTACGGGCCGCCACCGGCGGGGACATGCCCTGCGTGGGCTCGTCGAGGAGGACGACGCGGGCGCGGGACAGGAACGCGCGGGAGACGGCCAGCATCCGCTGCTCGCCGCCGGAGAGGGTGCCCGCGCGGCGGGGCAGGAGGGCGCGTAGCGCGGGGTAGGCGCTGAGCGCCGGCTCGATGTCCTCCCGCGCGGCCAGCTCCAGGTTCTCCGCGACGGTCAGGGAGGGGTAAACGGCGTGCCTGTCCGGTACGAAGCACAGGCCGCGGCGGGCGCGGTCGTGGGCGCGCAGGCGGGTGACGTCGGCGCCGAGCCACAGGACCCGGCCGGAAGCGAGGGGCACGGTTCCGGCGAGGGCGCGCAGGGCGGTCGTACGGCCTGAGCCGTTGCGGCCGAGAAGGACGGTGGGGGAGCCGCCCGCCGGGACGGGGAGGTCCACTCCGTGAAGGGCCTCCAGGGGGCCGTAGCGGACGTGGGCGCGGCGCAGTTCCATGGCGTTGGTCATGAGGTGATGCGTCCCGCCGTCATGGTGTGCACGGTGTGGGCGATGTCGGCCACCAGGTCGAGGTCGTGCTCCACGACGAGCACGGCCATGCCGTCGGCCGCGAGGGCCGCCATGACGCGGGCAAGCCGTCGCGTCTCGGCCGTGTCGAGCCCGGCGGCGGGCTCGTCGAGCAGGAGCGTGTGCGGGCGGCCCGCGAGCGCCCTGCCGAGTTCCACGCGGCGCAGGGTGCCGGTGGGGAGGGCGGCGGCCCGGTGGTGGCGGACGGGGCCCGCGAGGTCCAGGAGCCGCAGTGCGGCCTCCAGGGCGGTGGGGTCGTCGCGTACGTGCCCTTGCTCGGCGCCGAGCGCGACGTTCTCCTCGACGGTCAGGGACGGGAACACGGCGAGCTCCTGGAAGGTCCTGGCGATGCCGAGGCGGGTGCGGGTGTGCGGGGGTGTGCGCGTGATGTCCACGCCGTTCAGTCCTACGCGGCCGGAGTCGGGGCGGAGGGTGCCGCACAGACAGTGGAAGAGGGTGCTCTTGCCGGCTCCGTTGGCTCCGACCAGGGCGGTTACGCGGCCGGGCTCGACGGTGATGTCGACGCCGTCGAGTGCGGTGTACGCGCCGTAGGTGAGGCGTAGGGCGTGGGCGGTGAGGGGGGCCCGGGGGGTGCGGTCGCGCGGGGGCCGGTCCTGGCCGGCGGGGGCCTGCGCGGCTCCGTCGCGGTGGGCTTTCCCCGGCCCGCCCCTTCCCGGCCCGGGGCTGCGCCCCGGGCCCCGTTCCTCAAACGCCGGAGGGGCTGGAAGGTGCCCGGCGGGGGAGGGTTCGGCGGCGCCGGAAGAGGCTCCACCGGTGGGCCGCCTCCGGATTCGGGTGGGGACGGGGCGGGGGAAGGAAGCCCCGGCCGGCAGGGGGAGGCGGCCCAGGAGTACCGCCAGGACGCCGATCAGCGCCGCCGCCGCGCCGCCCCCCACGCCCGCGTCCAGGCCCACCAGCAGCGCCGCCGCCGCGCACGCGCCCAGGAGGCTGTCGGCGCCCAGGACCACCACGGCGGCGAACCACAGGAGCGCGCGCACCGGGTCGTACGCCGCCGGGTCGAACGCGCGCAGGCCCATGCCCAGCATGCCGCCGCCGAGGGCGGCCAGCGCCGCGCCCGTGACGAAGGTGAGGAGCTTGAGAGCGGGCACCGGGACGCCCGCCGCCGTCGCGCCCGTCTCGTCGTCGCGCATGGCCGCCAGCGCGCGGCCCGTACGGCCGCGGCGCAGCGCGGCCACGGCCAGCAGGGCGCCGGCCAGCAGGGCCAGTTCCAGGGCGTAGTACACCCGGTCGGAATGGAAGCCCGCCGGGCGGCCCAGGCCGAGGCCGGACGTCGCGTACGGCTGCGCGAAGACGAAGCGGCTCACCGCGACCCCGAACGCCAGCGTGGTGAGCGCCAGTGCGAGGCCCCGGCGCCCGATCGCGGGCCAGCCGAGGAGGACGCCGAGCGGGGCCACCAGTGCCACCGCGACGGCCAGCGCGGGGAGTTCCGGCATGGCGGGCAGGCCGGGGAAGCGGCCCGCCGCCAGGAGCGCGGTGAAGAGGGCGCCCAGACCGGCGTACGCCGCCTGGCCCAGCGAGATCTGGCCGCCCCGGCCCGTCACGACCACCAGGGAGAGCAGGACGACCGCCAGCGCCGGGACCTGGACGGACGTGTGGAGGTCGGATCCGGCGAAGCCGAAGGGCAGGAGGAAGAGGACCCCGGCCACCAGCCACGCGACCGGCGGCGGCGCGGGGAGGGGGGACGCGGAGGCGCGCGGGAGCGCGTCGCGGGCTCCTGTCGCCGGCACCGTCAGGGCCGCGACCAGAAGGGCCACCACGAAGAGGTTCGCGCCGATCGCCTGGACGAGCGGCTCGGCCCAGGCGGCCGACGGGTGCACGCGCGTCAGTTGCGCCTGTGCGACCCCGATCGCCAGCGCCGCCCCCACCGCGACCGGCAGGCTCCGCATCCGCGCCAGCACCGCCACCGCGATCACCTCGACGACGAGGAGCGGAAGGCCGTAGGGGTCCAGGCGTACGAAAGGGGCGAGGAGTACGCCCGTGAGCCCCGCCGTGAACGAGCCGAACGCCCAGCCCGCCGCCGCCACCCGGTCCGCGTCCGTCCCGTCCAGCGCGGCCAGTGGACGGTTGTCGACGACCGCCCGCAGCTCGCGCCCGAAACGCGTCCACCGCGTCACCGCGCCCACGAGGGCGGCGAGCACCAGTACCGCCGCCAGCTGCGCCCACGGATCGCCGGAGAGCAGTACGGGCACGTCCGCGCGGGCTCCCGGGCCCCACACCAGCGCCGCGCCCCCGACCAGCAGCACGAATACGCCGATCGACGCGACCAGGGTCCGCGCCGGGTCGCTGCCGAGGACCGCCAGCGGCCGGAACACCGCCCGGTCCAGCAGCAGTCCGATGCCGGGGGCGACCACCAGCAGCGTCACGGCGGCCGCGAGGGGCAGCGGCCAGTCCCATTCCACGGCCAGTTGGCGCAGTACGTACGCGCAGACCATGGCGATCGCCCCGTGCGCCAGATTCAGCACACCGGTCGCGCGGTAGGTGACGATCAGTCCGATGCCGGTGAGCGCCGCCGCGCTGCCGACGGCGAGCCCCGCCAGCGTGAGGTCGTACGTCAGCGACGACACGGCGTCAGGCCTCCGGCGACGGGTCCGGGGGCTCGCAGACCGGGCAGAGGCCCAGCCCGGCCGGGGCGTCCGGTGGCGCGGCCCCCGGTTTGCCGGTGACGAGCGGGCAGTCGGGCCGGTGGAGGAGTGTCCCGCCGGGGACCTGGACGAGCGGGCCTTCGGCGGACGGCGGCGCGGGTACCTCCAACGGCTCCGCGCGGGCGCCCTCGTCCGGGGCCGCCGGCCCCCGGTCGACGCGTGCCAGCAGCACCGCACCTGCGACGATCAGCGCCGCGCCGGGCACCGTGCAGGAGGCGATGTACGGGAGCTGCCGCTCGGCGAAGCGCTCGCCGGACACCCCGTACCAGCCGATCACGCACAGCACCGCCCCGCAGACCAGGGCCGCCGGACCGGCCCACAGCAGGAGGGGACCAAGCGCGGGACGCAGTGGTCTGTCGTGCGGTCGCGTCCTCGGCACCGGGACCCCCTCGAGGCACTTGTCGGGGCTGTACGAGCCTGTCCTTCGCGGCGGATACGTTGCACTATGCCCTGAAGCGACAGACCCTGGAAGCATCGGGCCGGACGGCCCGCTCGGACACCCGGTGGTGAGCCAGATGGTCCTCGTCAGGCACCCTCGTACTGCGGCGTGGGCAGCCGTCGCAGTCCTGATCCTGGTCCCCGCGGCCGCCGGCTGCGGGGACGGCTACGACGGTGGCGGCGGCGCGACGCCGCCGACTCCGTCGGTCAGCACTCCGGCGACTCCGGAGGCGGACGCGCCCGCCGACGAGGCGGCGGCCAGGGCGGAGGTCGAGAAGAACTGGAAGACGTTCTTCGACCCCAAGGCGTCGGCGGACGAGAAGGCGAGGGTGCTGCAGAACGGCGAGCGGTTGCGGCCCCTGCTCACCGCCTTCGCCAACGACTCGAACGCCAGAAGGTCCTCGGCGGACGTCACCGACGTGAAGTTCACCTCCGCCACCGAGGCGGACGTGACGTACGACCTGCTCGTCGGCGGACAGCCCGCGCTGCCCGACAGCAAGGGCACCTCGGTGCTCCAGGACGATGTGTGGAAGGTCTCCGTCAAGACCCTGTGCGCGCTGGTCGAGCTCAGCGGCAATGCGGCTGTTCCGGGCTGCTGAAGTCCTGCTGCTGGCGGCGCTCCTCCTGCTGAGCGCCGCATGCGGGAGCCGCCTGCCCGAGCGTGACTTCGAAGGCGGTCGGAGTTCCCCGCCGCCCGCCCGGGAGGAAGGGCCGGTACGTATCGGCATCATCACCAGCGCAACCAGCCCGGTAGGCGGAGCGGCCTTCGCGGGGCCCAGGGACGGCGCCATGGCCTACTTCGACGCGCTCAACGCCGACGGCGGCATCGACGGCCGGAAGGTCGAGGTGTTCACCTGCGACGACGGCGGCAGCGGGGTCGGCAACAACGACTGCGTGCACCGGCTCCTCGACGAGCGGAAGGTCTTCGCGCTGGTCGCGACGACGGCCCTGGAGTACGCGGGCGCCCCCCGCGTCGCCGCCGCGGGCGTCCCCGACATCGGGGGCCAGCCGATCGGCCCGGCGTACGAGACCTACCCCCACCTGTACGGGATCTACGGCAGCGAGGCGCCCCGCGCCGGCGGAAAGCCGGGCTGGAACGGCACGCTTTACGGCGGCACCGAGGTCTACCGCTATTTCAAGCGCGAGCACGGCGCGCGCACCGCCGCCGTGGTCGCCTACAACCAGGCCGCGTCGGCGGCGTACGCCCGGCTCGTCACCGAGGGCCTGAAGGCCGAAGGCTACCGGGTCGTCACCGAACAGGTGGACTTCGCCCTGCCCAACTTCCGCGCCGTGGCGGCGGACCTCAAGGACCGCGGGGCCGACCTGGTCTTCGACGCCCTGGACACGCACGGCAACGCCCAGCTGTGCGAGGCCATGGACGCGGTCGGCGCGGACGTCACCGCCAAGGTGACGAATGTGCAGAACTGGTCGTCAGCGGTACCGGTGGACTTCAAGGAGGCGCCGCACTGCCGCAACGCCCTGTGGGTCACCGGGGCCAGCCGCAACTACGAGGACGTGGTCCATCCGGCGGTACGGGAGTTCCGTACGGCAATGCGCGGGGAGAGGAAGGACCGGGCGCTCTCCCAGTGGCAGTTGGAGGGCTGGGCGGCCGCGATGTGGTTCGCGGACGCCGCGAAGTCGTGCGGGCAGCGGCTCGCACGGGGGTGTGTCGAGGCGTACCTGAACCGCGAAGAGCCGTACACCGCACGGGGACTGCTGCTTCCCGTGTCGTACGAGCGACGGGCCGAGCCGCCCCGCTCGAAACGCACGTGCCTGTCGGTGGCGCGGTGGCGGGACGGGGCGGGCTGGGTGACGCAGGGCGGCGACATGACGCGCAACTGCTTCACCGTTCCGCAGCTTCCCTACCGACCCTGATGCGTGGAACAGCGGTTTGGTTGCGCGCTTGCGCTATCGATGTCACAACCGTATTAGAACGATTTGATCCGACTCAGATCAATCAGTTTCCGCCCAGTACAGTCCATTTCTGAAAGCAGTCGGACATGACCGGTCCGCTGGAGATCTGGGGGTCGCGTCGGCGTATGCACATCTCTTTTCTGCTCCACAACGCGTACGGCATCGGGGGAACGATACGTACGACGTTCAACCTCGCCCAGACGCTGGCCGAGCGGCACGACGTCGAGATCGTCTCGGTCTTCCGCCACCGCGACGAGCCGGTGATGGGGGCACCCGCCGGTGTGCGGCTGGACTATCTGGTGGACCTGCGGAAGAAGAGCCACGGATACGACGGCGACGACGAGCGGTTCGCGCGCCCCGCGAAGGTCTTCCCGGTGGGCGACGGCCGCCACAAGCAGTACAGCCGCCTCACCGACGCCCGTCTCGCCGCCCATCTGGGCTCCACGGAGGCGGACGTCGTCGTCGGCACCCGCCCCGGACTCAACGTGCACATCACCCGGCAGACCAGGCCCGGCCCCGTGCGCGTCGGCCAGGAGCACCTCACCCTCGCCGGCCACAGCTACCGGCTGCGCCGCGAACTGAGTCACCGTTACGGTCTGCTGGACGCGGTCACCACCGTCACCGAGGCCGACGCCCACGCCTACCGCACGCGCCTGAAGCTGCCGGGCGTACGGATCGAGGCCGTGCCCAACAGCGTGCCCGCGCCGCTCGTCGCGCCGGCCGACTCCAGCGCCAAATGGGTCGTCGCGGCCGGCCGCCTCACCCCGGTCAAGCGGTACGACCTGCTCATCGAGGCATTCGCGAAGGTCGTGGCCGCCCGCCCCGACTGGCGCCTGCGCATCTACGGCAGCGGCGACGCGACCGGCGACGAGAAGGACGCCCTGCACGCGCTCGTGAACGGACTCGGGCTGCACAACCACGTCTTCCTGATGGGACCGGCCAACCCCATCGAACCCGAGTGGGTCAAGGGCTCGATCGCCGCGGTCACCTCCAGCCACGAGTCGTTCGGCATGACCATCGTCGAAGCGATGCGCTCCGGTCTGCCGGTCGTCTCCACCGACTGCCCGCACGGGCCCCGCGAGATCATCACCGACGGCTCCGACGGACGGCTCGTCCCGGTCGGCGACACCGACGCGGTCGCCGGCGCGCTCCTCGGCCTGATCAACGACGACGAGCTGCGGCGCACCATGGGAGCGGCCGCGCGGGAGAGCGCGGCGCGCTTCGACCCGGGGCACATCGCCGAGCGCCACGAGGCGCTGTTCACCGAACTGGTCTCGCGCGGCGCCCACCGCCGTTCGCGCAGCCGGTCCCGTGACGCGCTGCACCGCTCCCGGGGAGCGGTACTCGACGGGGCGTACTCCCTCCGCTACAAGGCCGCCTCCGCGCTCCGGAAAGGGCAGACCGCATGAGCAGCACCCCGACCCGCACGGAGCCGCCGCGCGCCGACTGCATCGCGGACTCGGCCGGCGGTGTCACCTTCGACATCGTGGGCGACGCGTCGCCGGGAGCGGTGCTCGTACTGCGGCGGCGCGGCGGACAGACGGCCGCGGACGTCGTGCGGCTGCCGCTCACGCCCGCCGGGGAGGGCCGGCTGCGCGCCGTCCTGCCCAGCACCGTCGAACTGGCCGAGGGGCGCTGGGACGCCTTCACCTGCCACGGGGACGAGAGCGGGGAGGAGCGCCTCGAGCCCGGCATCAGGGACCTGCGTTCGCTCGTCGACCGGGCCCCCGACCCCGGGCGCACCCAGGTCGCCGTACGCATCCCGTACCCGACCGTCGACGGCAGGCTCGCGGTGCGCAGCTGGCTGCGCGCGCCGCACGCGGAGGCCGGGACCATTGGCTTCGAGCGGGGCACGATGACGCTGGAGGGGCGGCTGTACGGCGCCGGGCTCGACGACGGGGCGGTGGCCGAGGCCAGGCTGCGCGGCGCCAGGAAGGACGTCTACCGGGTGCCGGTGACCGTCCGGGAGGACGGCACGTTCGCCTTCACCCTGCCGTACGAGCCGCTGGCCGAGGGGCGCGGCGACGAACAGCGGCTGTGGGACCTGTGGCTGTGCCCGGCGGGCGCCGAGCCGGGGCAGGCGGCCGGGATACGGGTGGGGCGCATCCTGGACGACGTCTGGGACAAGAAAGGCGTCTTCCGCTACCCGGTGCTGCCGGTCGAGGGCCCCAGGGTGACCCGGCCGACCACGGCCTGCCCGTACTTCACCGTCGACAACGACCTCAGCGTGCGCCTCGACACCGCGAAGTAGCGGAGGAGCGGCCGGGGCTTGAGGACAGTCCCTGTCCGCGAGCCCTGGCAGACTCGCCCCCATGTTGGAGACCTCGGCACGTCTGCTGCGCCTGCTCTCGCTGCTCCAGGCCCACCGCGAGTGGTCGGGCCCCGACCTGGCGGAGCGGCTCGGCGTCACCCCGCGCACCGTGCGCCGCGACGTCGACCGGCTGCGGGAGCTCGGCTACCCCGTCAACGCCAGCCCCGGCACGGGCGGCGGCTACCAGCTCGGCGCGGGCGCCGAACTACCGCCCCTGCTCCTCGACGACGAGGAGGCCGTGGCCGTCGCGGTCGGCCTGCGCACGGCGGCGGGACAGGGCATCGAGGGCATCGGCGAGACATCCGTACGCGCGCTGGCCAAGCTCGAACAGGTGCTGCCGAACCGGCTGCGCCGCCGCGTCGGCGCGCTCAACGCCTTCACCGTCCCCATGCTGCGCGGCCCGGGAACGTCCACCGTCGACGCCTCGGTGCTGACCGAACTGGCCAACGCCTGCCGGGACAGCGAGCGGCTGCGCTTCGAGTACCGCGACCACGGCGGCAGTTCCTCGCGCAGAACCGTCGAGCCGCACCGGCTGGTCTGCACCGAGCGCCGCTGGTACCTCGTCGCCTGGGACCTGGACCGCTCGGACTGGCGCACGTTCCGGGCCGACCGGATCACCCCGACACCGCCGCACGGCCCGCGCTTCGTCCCGCGCGATCCCCCGGCCGAGGACCTCGCGGCGTACGTCTCCGAGGGCGTGTCCACCGGGGTGTACGCCGCGACGGCCGTGGTCAGACTGAGGGTGCCCGTGGAGGAGGCGAGCCAGGCGGTGTCGCCGAGCGCAGGCGTACTGGAGGCCGTCGACGAGCACAGCTGCCTGCTGCGCACCGGGGCGGCGAGCCTCGACGTGCTGGTCATTCACATCATGCTGATGGGCTTCGACTTCGACGTGATCGAGCCGCCGGAGCTCACGGAGCGGATCCGGTCGGCCCGTGATCTCCTCGCGCGCGCTCTGGATCGAGGCGCGCCGGAGTGACCTGGGTGGCCCGCTGGAACGCCGCGTACTCGGGGTGGTGCAGATCGAAGGCGGGCGACTCGGAGCGGATGCGGGGGAGAGTGACGAAGTTGTGGCGGGGCGGCGGACAGGAGGTCGCCCACTCGAGGGAACGGCCGTAGCCCCACGGGTCGTCGACGTCGACCTTCGTCCCGTACCTCGCCGTCTTCCAGAGGTTGTAGAGGAACGGCAGGGTGGACAGGCCGAGCAGGAACGCGCCGACGGAGGAGATGGTGTTGAGAAGTGTGAAGCCGTCCGCCGCCAGATAGTCGGCGTACCGGCGGGGCATGCCCTCGGCCCCCAGCCAGTGCTGGACGAGGAACGTCGTGTGGAAGCCGATGAACAGGGTCCAGAACTGAATCTTGCCGAGCCGCTCGTCGAGCATCTTCCCGGTGAACTTCGGCCACCAGAAGAAGAAGCCGGCGAAGGTCGCGAAGACGACGGTGCCGAAGACGACGTAATGGAAGTGCGCCACCACGAAGTACGAGTCGGTGACGTGGAAGTCGAGTGGCGGTGAGGCCAGGATGACGCCGGTCAGGCCGCCGAAGAGGAAGCTCACCAGGAAGCCGACCGCCCACAGCATGGGGGTCTCGAAGGACAGCGAGCCCTTGAGCATCGTCCCGGTCCAGTTGAAGAACTTCACGCCGGTCGGGATCGCGATGAGGAACGACATGAACGAGAAGAAGGGCAGCAGCACCGCGCCCGTCGCGAACATGTGGTGCGCCCAGACGACCAGCGACAGCCCGGTGATGGCCATGGTCGCGCCCACCAGCATCACGTAACCGAAGATAGGCTTCCGCGAGAAGACCGGGATGATCTCCGTGATGATGCCGAAGAACGGCAGCGCGATGATGTAGACCTCCGGATGTCCGAAGAACCAGAAGAGGTGCTGCCACAGCAGCGCCCCGCCGTTCTCGGCCTCGAAGACCATCGATCCGAAGCGCCGGTCCGCCTCCAGGACCAGCAGCGCCGCCGCCAGGACGGGGAAGGCGACGAGCACCAGGATCGAGGTGAACAGGACGTTCCAGGTGAAGACCGGCATACGGAACATGGTCATTCCGGGGGCGCGCATCCCGATGATCGTCGTCAGGAAGTTGACCGCGCCGAGGATCGTGCCGAAGCCGGACAGCGCCAGGCCCATGATCCACAGGTCGGCGCCGATACCGGGGGACCGCTCCAGGCCGTTGAGCGGGGCGTACGCGAACCAGCCGAAGTTCGCGGGGCCGCTGGGGGCGAGCAGCGAGCCGAGCACGATGAGGCCGCCGAAGAGGAACAGCCAGTACGAGAGCATGTTCAGCCGGGGGAACGCGACGTCCGGCGCGCCGATCTGGAGCGGCATGATCTCGTTGGCGAAGCCGGCGAAGGTCGGGGTGGCGAAGAGCAGGAGCATGATCGTGCCGTGCATCGTGAACGCCTGGTTGAACTCGTTGTTGCTCATCAGCTGGAGGCCCGGCCTGGCCAGCTCGGCGCGCATCATCAGCGCCATCAGCCCGGCCACCAGGAAGAAGACGAACGACGTGATCAGGTAGAGATGCCCGATCTTCTTGTGGTCCGTGGTCGTCAGCCAGTCCACGATCACGCGGCCGGGCTGCCGCTGCGGACCTGGTCCCGCGACCGCCGCGGCGGTGTCCGTCTCCGTCCCCATCGCTGTGCCCCCCATCGGGCTTCAGGTAGCAGGCTGGAGACACATGATGCTCGCCCCGGCCCCCGGTCCGACAGGGTGCGTACGCCGGCGGATACGCCGCCGGGGCCGCAGGTGTTCACCCTGTCCGGTGCGGATTCTGTGGGGGAAGCGTGAATTCACGACGGCCCGTCAGTTTTGTCGGCGAGGGCGCGGCCGGGAAATTGCGGAGGGGCACTCGCGGGACTACCGGGAATGAATTCAGAACCTGCTATTGCGTGATCATTGCAGGGTCGTTCAATTCATGTCCGCGGACGGGCGGATGTCCTTTCGGGTGAAGAGGTTCCCGCCAAACGCTTGTCGTGATCCTGTGACACAAGTGTGACCGCTGAGGGATGTGGGGCGGTGACACACGGCGCGGGCCCCACCCTTCCGTCCTCGCCCCGGGCGGCCTACGGTGATCCTCATGGCACCTCTACCGACCCCTTCCGCACAGCCCGACGACGCCCCCGAGGCGTACGTCGGCCTCGATGCCGCCGAGGCCGAGCGGCTGGCCCGGGAGCGTGGCTGGACCACCGTCAGGGCGCTCCCGCCGGGCTCGATCATCACCATGGAGTACCTGGAGGGCCGCCTCAACTTCGAGGTCAAGGACAGCGTCGTCATCCGCTGCTGGAAGGGCTGACCCCACGACCCGGCCGACCCGGACACGACGAAGGCCCCGGTGGCTCCATGGAGCCACCGGGGCCTTCGCATGCGGGGCGAGGCCTGTGCGTACCGTCCCCGCGGTCTGTGGGCGGTCAGCCCCCGGCCACCGGCCGGGGCGACGTCCCGGGGCGCGCCGCGCCCGCACGGTCGGCGTGCGGCGGGCGCCGGCTGCCCGCCGGGGTGACGGGGGTCCGCTCCGAGCGGACCGCGTGGGGCCGCTGCGTGAGGTGAACGGCGCTCCTGGCGCCGCCCGTGGAGCGGCCGCCGCTGCCCGCGCCCACCGGCTCGCGGGCCGGCTGGTCGGTGTTCCGGGCGGTGGGGTGGCGCTGCGGGAAGAGGCCCGGGGACAGACGGCCGCCGGCCGGTGCGGGCCGCGCGGCGCCGAGCGGGCGGCGTGCACGCCAGGCCTCGCGCACGGCGAAGACCCAGGCCTCGGTGCGGCCGATCAGCGGCTCGAACCAGGGCAGACTCAGCAGGATCAGCAGTCCCGCCGCCCAGCCGAGCAGCACATCGCTCACCCAGTGGGTGCCCAGGTAGACGGTGGTCGCGCCGACTCCCAGGGCGACGACGGCGGAGAGCACCGAGAGCCAGCGTCTGGCCCGCGGGGTGGTGGCCAGGTAGGCCAGGATGCCCCAGGTGACCACGGCGTTGGCGGTGTGACCGGAAGGAAATATATCGCCGCCCGCGAACATCTCGGCCGAGCCGATCTCCGTCGCGTAGTGCGGGCCGAGGCGGCCGAGGCCGAGCTTGACCGCTCCCACGGTCACGTTCAGCAGCAGGAGCGAGGCGCCCAGCGTCAGCAGCGGCCGCAGCGTGTGCTGGCGCCACGAGCGCCAGCCGAGCCAGGCCGCCACCATCACGGCGGTGGGGCCGCGCTGCCCGAGCACCACGAAGTAGTCCAGGAAGGCGTGCAGTTCCGGCCACTGCTCGTACGGCCGGAACAGCATGACCTTCCAGTCGAGGGCCACCAGCCAGGACGTGATCAGCACAGCCCAGACGATGGCGATGTAGAACGCCAGCGTCGAACCGAAGAGGGCCGTACGGGTACGGCTCATCCCGGGGATCTCTATCTTCGGCGGCTCCGGTTCCCGGTCCAGCCGGGCAAAGATTCGGTCGGTACGCACTGAATCGACGTTACAGCGAGTGAGTGACAAGCCCGGCCCATCCGGCATCTTTGTGATGACGATGTGATGTGGGGTGTGTCTCACCGAGAGGGTAATTCCCGGCCGTTCGGGAAATCCAGGAGGCTCGGTGCGCAATTCATTCGGAGGCCCGCTCGTAAGAGTGAATGCGCGCCGACCAATTACGTTCACCGGAACTCAACACGGAATTTCCCGGTCCCTCATGGACCTCTCAAGATCACTTCCGGGTGTCCGGCGGGAGTCCCCGCAGGTCCGCGGCCACGTGGCGTACGCCACACCCGCCTCCCGGTCCGGTGAGAGGTGCGCCACGCGGCACGCGTGTGAACTCGCGTACTCTGACGGCTCACTCGCCCGTCGATGCCGGGCCCGCAGGGACGTTGGACGACGCCGTTCCCGCCGGTCCGCCGAGCGCGAGGGATGTCACTGGGAGGGACGCGCATGTCAGGGACGACCACGGCCGGAACACAGCGGTCTGCGGGCGCCCCCGGGCACCGGCCGGACGCCGGCGACGTGCGGGCGGCGAAGGCCGTGGCGGGCAACCGCTGGGCCGTGCTGGTCGTCCTGTGCGTCAGCCTGCTGCTGGTCGCCCTCGACGCGACGATCCTGCACATCGCGGTCCCGGCCGTCTCCGAGGACCTGCGTCCCGGCGCGATGGAACTGCTCTGGATCGTCGACGCCTATCCACTGGTCTGCGCCTCGTTGCTGATCCTGTTCGGCACGCTCGGCGACCGCGTCGGACGCCGCCGCGTCCTGCTGCTCGGTTACGGACTCTTCGGTGGGGCGTCCGCGCTCGCCGCCTACGCCGACGGCCCGCACGTGCTCATCGCGGCGCGCGCCCTGCTCGGCGTCGGCGGCGCGATGATCATGCCGGCGACGCTGTCGATCCTGCGCCAGGTCTTCCCCGACCGGCGCGAGCGGGCCGTCGCCATCGGCATCTGGACCGCGGTCGCGGCCATAGGCGCCGCCACCGGACCGGTACTCGGCGGTTTCCTCATCCAGCACTTCTGGTGGGGCTCGGTCTTCCTCATCAACATCCCGCTGATGGCACTGATCCTGCCCGTCGGCCGCTGGCTGCTGCCGGAGTCGCGGGGAAGCGGCCAGGGCCCCTGGGACGTGCTCGGCGCGCTGATGGCCGCGGCCGGTGTGCTCGGCGTGGTCCTCGGCGTCAAACGGATCGGCGGCGGCGAGGGCATCGCCGACGCCAGGACGCTGCTGCCGTTGCTCGCCGGCTCCGCGCTGCTCGTCCTGTTCGTACGGCGGCAGAGGGCGCGGACGCATCCGCTCGTCGACGTGACGATGTTCGCCCGGCCCGCCTTCTCCACCTCCGTCGGATGCATCGTCCTCGCCATGCTCGCGCTGGTCGGCCTGGAGCTGATCGCCGTCCAGTACCTCCAGCTGGTGCTCGGACTGGGCCCGCTGGAGACCGGACTGCGGCTGCTGCCGCTGACCTTCGCCGCGATGGCGGCCGGCGCCACCGGCTCGTACACCCTCCAGCGGCTCGGACCGCGCACCATGGTCGTGTCGGGCTTCGCGCTGACCGCCGCGGCCGTGCTCGTGCTGACCCTGATGGGACAGCACGACCGGCCCGCGCTGCTGACCGTCGGCTTCGTCCTGCTCGGCTTCGGGCTCCAGACCACGCTCTTCGGGGCGTACGAGTCGATGCTGAGCGAGGCCCCGGCCGAGCACGCGGGCGGCGCAGCCGCGATCGGCGAGACCTCCTACCAACTCGGCGCCGGCATGGGCATCGCCCTGCTCGGCAGCGTCATGAACGCCGCCTACGCGCCGGGGGTCGCCGCGATCCCCGGGGTCTCCTCGGCGGACAGTGCGGGCGCGGCGAACTCGCTCGGCGAGGCGTACACGGTGGCGGCCCAGATCGGCGGGTCCGCCGGTGACGCGCTGCGCACCACCGCGCGGCAAGCCTTCGTCCACGGCCTCCATGTGACGCTCTTCGTCAGCGCGGGCCTGCTGCTGCTCGGCGCGCTGGCGGCGCTGAGGCTGCCGCGGCTGATGGAATGCGGTGCCCGGGACGGCGAGCCGGAGTACGCGAACGAGCCTGCGCCGCAGGTGAAGGTCCCGGCGTGCCGGGAGCACGCCGAGCGGGCCGGGTCTGGACGGGCCGCGCGATGACCCCGTAACGTCGGCGGCGAGCAGTAACTAACACTGCTAGTTTTACGCGCATCGTGAGCCGAGCAGCCGCCGGAGGGCCAGGAATGACCACACCTTCGAAGCTTTCGAAGCTTCCGCCGTTCGACCCCAGCGACCCGATCGGCATCGACGATCTGCTGGCACCCGAGGACCTCGCGATCCGCGAGACCGTACGCACCTGGGCCGCCGACCGCGTCCTTCCGTACATCGCCGACTGGTACGAGCGCGGCGAACTCCCCGACATCCGTGAGCTGGCCCGCGAGCTCGGCTCGATCGGCGCCCTCGGCATGCCCCTGGAGGGCTACGGCTGCGCGGGCGCCTCCGCCGTCCAGTACGGCCTGGCCTGTCTGGAGCTGGAGGCCGCCGACTCCGGCATCCGCTCGCTGGTCTCCGTGCAGGGTTCGCTCGCCATGTACGCGATCCACCGCTTCGGCTCCGAGGAGCAGAAGCAGCGCTGGCTGCCCGGCATGGCCGCCGGCGAGATCATCGGCTGCTTCGGCCTGACCGAGCCCGACCACGGCTCCGACCCGGCCGGGATGCGGACGTACGCCAAGAGGGACGGCACCGACTGGGTGCTGACCGGGCGCAAGATGTGGATCACGAACGGCTCGGTGGCGGGAGTCGCCGTCGTCTGGGCACAGACCGACGACGGGAGCGGTGCTATTCGCGGATTCGTCGTGCCGACCGACGCCGCCGGCTTCTCGGCGCCCGAGATCAAGCACAAGTGGTCGCTGCGCGCGTCGGTCACCAGCGAGCTGGTCATGGACGAGGTGCGGCTGCCCGCCGACGCCGTACTGCCGGACGTCACGGGCCTCAAGGGGCCGCTGAGCTGCCTGAGTCACGCGCGGTACGGAATTGTGTGGGGCGCGATGGGCGCCGCCCGCGCCAGCTTCGAGGCGGCGGTCGACTACGCGAAGACCCGTGAGCAGTTCGGCAAGCCGATCGGCGGCTTCCAGCTCACCCAGGCCAAGCTCGCCGACATGGCGGTCGAGCTCCACAAGGGCATCCTGCTCGCCCACCACCTCGGGCAGCGCATGGACGCGGGGCGGCTGCGGCCCGAGCAGGTCAGCTTCGGCAAGCTCAACAATGTGCGCGAGGCGATCGAGATCTGCCGTACGAGCAGGACGATTCTCGGCGCGAACGGGATTTCGCTGGAGTACCCGGTGATGCGGCACGCGACGAACCTCGAATCGGTGCTCACCTACGAGGGCACCGTCGAGATGCATCAGCTCGTACTGGGCAAGGCGCTCACCGGCCTGGACGCCTTCCGGTGAGCGGCCTCGCCCATTAGCTCTGGTTGAAGAAGCCGTTCGTGTCGCGGCCCGCGGCCTCACCGCTGACGACCTCGGTGTCGGCGGGACTCAGCAGGAAGACCCGGTTCGCGACGCGCTCGATCGAACCGCGCAGGCCGAAGGTGAGGCCGGCGGCGAAGTCGACGATGCGCTTGGCGTCGGAGGGCTCCATGGACGTGAGGTTCATGATGACCGGGACACCGTCCCGGAAGAGCTCGCCGATGCCACGCGCGTCCCGGAAGCCGTCCGGGGTGACCGTGGCGATCCTGGGGCTCTTGTCGTCGGCGGACTCGGAGACCACCTTGACCCGCGGGTCCGTGACCCAGGGCTCGGCAGTCTCGTTGTTTCCCTCGGCGTACTCGTCGTCGTAGTAGCGGTCGTCGTCGCTGTCCTCGACGAGCCCGAGCCAGGCACTGGCCTTGCGCACCGATCCCATGGGACGCCTCCTTTCACCGCGGTCGGTCTGTGTACCGCTCCCCCTATGGTCGTCCATCATGCGGATTCCGCGCCAAGTGGATAGCCGCCGCGCAGGGGATTCGTGACGGTACTGGTGCAGAAGTTGTGGCGGTTCGTCAAGGTTCCTCCTGTGTCCGGCTGCTGACAGAGTGAAAAATACGACCGTCGGGCCACACGGGTGACGAGGGGGACGGACGGGTGAACACGAAATCGCCGAAACCTGCTCGGTACGATGCGGGCCGCACCGTCTCACGACTCCTGGGGGAGCGCCTTGTTCGGAATCGTCAGGCCTTGCAGCCATCGGCTCTCGGAGGGACTCCGAACCGAGTGGATGGCTCATCTGTGCGGGCTCTGCCTGGCACTTCGCGGTGACCACGGCCAGCTCGCGAGGGTCGTCACCAACTACGACGGGCTGATCGTCTCAGTTCTGACGGAGGCTCAGTCCGAGCGGGTCACGGGGGCGCGGCGCACCGCAGGCCCCTGTCCACTGCGCGCGATGCGCACCGCGCCCGTCGCCCAGGGCGAGGGCGCCAGACTGGCGGCCGCCGTCTCGCTGGTCCTGGCCTCGGCGAAGGTACGGGACCATGTCGCCGACCGGGACGGGATGCTGGCCCGCAGGCCGGTGGCCGCGGCCGCGCGGCGGGTCGCCGCCGGCTGGGACAGGGCCGGCGCGCGTACGGGCGCCTCGTTGGGCTTCGACACCGCACTGCTGGTCGACGCGGTGGACCGGCAGGCCGGGATCGAGGCGCTGGCGGGCCCCGGCACCTCGGTCCTGACGGTCACCGAACCGGCCGAGACGGCGACCGCGGCGGCCTTCGCGCACACCGCCGTACTCGCGGGCCGGCCGCAGAACGCGGCGCCGCTCGCGGAGGCGGGCCGGCTCTTCGGGCGGCTCGCGCATCTGCTGGATGCCGTCGAGGACCTGCAAGCTGACGCTGCGTCGGGTGCGTGGAACCCGCTGACGGCGACCGGCACAGGCCTGGCCGAGGCGCGCCGCCTGTGCGACGACGCGGTGCACGGCGTACGGCTGGCGCTGCGCGACGCGCACTTCACCGACGCCAGGCTGGCGCACGTACTGCTGGCGCACGAACTGAGCCGCTCGGTGGACCGGGCGTTCGGTACGGCGGCCTGCGGCCACCAGGGGCAGGCGCAGGCGTACGGGGCGCCGCCGTCCATGTCCGGGAACAGCGGCAGTGGACCGTACGGCTCGAACAACCCCTACGGGGGTGGCGGGCCGGGGATGCCCGGCGGGGGGCACGGCGGTTACGGCGGTTCTGACGGCCACGGCGGCCCTGGTGGTCCGGGTGTGCCCGGTGGTCCCGGTGGGATGCCGCCCGGGTTCATGGGCGAGCCGCCCAGGCCCGGCAGGCGCGGGTTCTGGGCCGGTTGCGCCGTCGCTGTCGGACTGTGCTGCACGTGCAGGCTCTGCTGTGCCTCGGAGTACGAAGGGCCCTGGTCGCGGAAGAAGCGCGAAGGCCTCTGCCACAAGTGCGACTGCGACTGCTGCGAGTGCTGCGGGTGCGACTGCTGACGCGGGCGGAGTCCCGGGCTCCCTGTGCCCGCGGTGCCCGTGTGGAAAGGTTGCGCGCATGAGCTCAGACCCCCAGCAGGACTGGAAGCACTGGCACGAGCAGCGCACGGAGACGGTCTCGGCGCCGTACGGTCCGCTTTCGCTCACCGGCACGCACTGGCTCTCCGACCACCCGGAGGGCCGTGTCCCGGACGTGCCGGGCCGGTGGACGGCCGAGGGCGACGAGGTGGTCCTGACCGCCGCGCCCGAGGACGGGATCACTGTCGACGGGGAGCCTCTGGCCGGCGCGACCGGGCTGACCGCGGACACCGGGCCCATCCCGGAGTCCCGCGTCGAGGCCGCCGGGCGGCGGCTGGTCGTGCTCCGCCGCGAAGGGCTGTGGGCGGTCCGGGTCTTCGACCCCGAGTCCCCGGCGCGGCGTGCCTTCGCGGGCATGGAGGTGACGCCGTACGACGCGAAGTGGGTGCTGGCGGGCCGGTTCCTCCCGTACGCCGGAGGGCGCACCACGATCCGGATCGCGAACGCGGACGGGCGTGAGCGCGGGCTCGGTCTCGCCGGAGAGATCGCCTTCGGCATCGGCGGCGCCGCGCACACGCTCCAGGTCGCCGTCGAGGACGACGGCTCGCTCTGGGCGGTCTTCGCCGACGCCACGGGCGGAGCCGGCTCGTACCGCTTCCGCTTCCTGCGGCCGGCCGCCCCCGCGGCCGACGGCACGGTGAGCGTCGACTTCAACCGGGCGCTGCTGCCGCCGTGCGCCTTCGCCGACCACTTCATCTGCCCCTTCCCGCCGCCGGGCAACACCCTGCCGGTTCCGGTTCCGGCGGGGGAGCGGCGGCTCTCGCCGACGGGCGGCCGCTGACCCCGGCCGGGGACAGCGCACGTACAGGGCGGCGGTGAACGGCGCCCGGCCCCCCGGAGGCCGAAAGGCGCCCTTGCGCGGGCAGTTGACGCCCCGAATACTCCCGAGGAGCGCTTGTCAGGGGCACAACCTGTCCGGATTCCGGACCGGTTTACTGACTGCGCCTCACGGGCCCGTCTCACCCCACGAACGGGCCCCCTACTTCCCCCCGGGAGGAACGAAAAGTGAGGATCAAGCGCACCACCCCCCGCAGCGGTATAGCGAGACGATCCCGCGTGATCGCCATCACGGCAGGACTCGTCGCCGCGGCCGCGCTCGCCGTACCGAACGCCAGCGCCGACACGGCGCGTACGTACAGCGCCAACCAGCTCACCTCCGCGAGTGACGCGGTCCTCGAGGCGGATGTCCCCGGCACCGCCTGGCACATCGACAAGGCGACAAACGCCCTGGTCGTCACGGCCGACAGCACCGTCTCCGCCGCCGAGATCGCCAAGATCAAGCGGGAAGCCGGGACGAACGCGAGCGCGATCCGGGTCGAGCGCACCCCCGGCAAGTTCTCCAAGCTTCTCGCCGGCGGCGACGCGATCTACGCCACCAGCTGGCGCTGCTCGGCGGGCTTCAACGTCCGCAACAGCGCGGGTACGTACTTCTTCGTGACCGCCGGCCACTGCACCGACGGCAACCCGCCCTGGTACACCAACTCCTCCCGCACGACGAGCATCGGCCCGACGGCCGGGTCCAGCTTCCCGGGCAACGACTACGGCCTCGTGCGGTACGCCAACACCTCGCTCGCGCACCCCGGCACCGTCGGCAGCCAGGACATCACCAGCGCGGCCAACGCGACCGTCGGCATGTCCGTCACCCGTCGCGGCTCCACCACCGGTACCCACAGCGGTTCCGTCACCGGCCTCAACGCCACGGTGAACTACGGCGGCGGCGACGTCGTCTACGGCATGATCCGCACCAACGTCTGCGCCGAGCCCGGCGACAGCGGCGGCCCGCTCTACTCCGGCACCCGCGCCATCGGCCTGACCTCGGGCGGCAGCGGCAACTGCTCCTCCGGCGGTACGACCTTCTTCCAGCCGGTCACCGAAGCGCTGAGCGCGTACGGCGTCAGCGTCTACTAGGCGGGCCCGAGCCCGAAGACCGCAGCCAGCAGCAGGTTGAGTCCCCGTCCGGTCGACCGGACGGGGACTCACCGTCGCACAAAGGAACCCCGCTGTTGCCCGACGCACGCCCCGGCCCCCTCCCTGACCCTCTGCCCGGCCCGCACCAGGACCCGCCGCCCGCCCCGCCCTCCGACCCACGCCCCGACCACGGCCTGAACGCCGCGGACGCCCAGCGGCGGCTCCGCCGCAGTCCGCTGCTGTTCACCGCCCCGCTGGTGCTGGTCCTGGTCTTCGTCGCGATGCTGGTGTGGGAAGTCGTCCGCAGCAACGTCCCGCGCTCGGTGCGGCAGGACTGGCCCCTGAAGCTGGAGCTCCTCGACACGCAGACCCTCGGCAGCCTGATAGCGGTCGGCGCCGGTGTGGTCTTCGCCCGGGCCCAGTACGCCCGTACCGCGCGGCCGCTGCTCGCCTGGCGTGCGCGGTGGGCGACCGGGGAGCTCGGCGAAGGGGTACGTGCCTGGGAAGTCGGGGTGTTCAACGGCGGCCAGCACAACGCGGTGGTCGAAGAGGTGGCCTACCGGGTGGAGTTCCGGGAGCGGGAAGGAGTCCGGCGGCACCCGGCGGAGTGGACGGACTTCACCGGCCTGGTCGATGTGCTGAGCGAGGCGGGACTCGGCTTCGCCAGGGACTACCGCTGCGAGATCCTGGGCGCCGGGTTCCCGATGATCGGGTCCGGCAGTTACGAGACCGCGCGGGCGGGCGCGTTCACGGAGCGGTTCGTCTGTGAGGTGCGGGTGCTGGACCTGAGAATGCGCGTCACGGACTCCGTGGGCGACAGCCACGAGCGGACCATGAACCTTCTCAAGGGAGCCGGTCTGGAGCTGATGGGACGGTGACCTCCGGCCGCCGTGACTCCCGCGACTTCTGTGTCGACTTCTGTCTCCGTGACTCCTGCGACTACGCGCCGTCGAGCAGCCAGGTGAAGATGCCGGGCAGCGCGGGTACGGCGTGGAGGTGCGCGGCGTCCGGCGCGAATACGGCCGTCGCGCCGGGAATGCGGTCCGCCAGCCAGCGGGAGTGACCGACGGGGGAGAAGACGTCACGCTCGCCGTGCCACAGCAGCGCCGGCACGGTGATGTCCGCCGGATCGAACCCCCACGGGCGGGCGGAGGCCATGATGTCGTCGAGCCATCCGTACGACGAACGACGCAGCGCCTCCTGGAAGTTGGCGAGCAGCATGGCCCTGATTCCGGGGTCCGAGCAGATCTCGCGTTCGCCCTCGGAGAGCTCCGCGTCCAGTTCCTCGAGCAGCCGGGCCGGGTCCTCCCTGATGCCTTCGGCGCGTATGGCGATCCGGGCCGCGAGTCCGTCGGGGTCGGTGGTCGCGGCGCCGTAGTCCCGCACGTTGGAGGGCGCCATGCCGGCGAACCAGTCGAGGCCTTCGGCGTCCCGGGGAGCGAGGCTCACCAGGGCCGCGGCGCGGGTGACGCGTTCGGGGAGAAGGGCGGCACAGGCCAGGGCGTGGGAGGCGCCGCCGGAACGGCCGGCCACCGCGAAACGGTCGAAACCCAGTTTGTCGGCGATCGTACGGACATCCTCGGCGGCATCGGCGATGCCGCGGCCGGGGCGGCGGCCGGAGCCTCCGTAGCCGGGGCGGTCGTAGACGATCAGCTGCATCCCGGCTCTGTCCTCCGCCATGCGGCGCGGGGCGGCGCCGAGTCTGCTGCCGGGGGTGCCGTGCAGCAGGAACACAGGAGCGCCGCGCGGGTCGCCGATGCGGTCCACCGCCAGCCGCCGTCCGTCAGGCGTTCGCATCGCTGGACGATACCCCATGCGTGAACGGGCCATGCCGGAACCGCAGTTGTCGAAATTCGCGCGCACGGCGCCGGAATCCGGACCGCAGGGGCGAGTACCGGACAGGACTAGTCCTCACCCGCTGCTGCCCGGGTGGTCGCACGCGGTGTTCGCGAACGTGACCGGTACAGGCGGTGCCCGGCTTGTAAAGACGCGGGGGGCGTGCGGAGGTTGTCGTGTGCGCGTCCTGAAGTCGACCTTGTGTGCTACCGATCGGCCTCGGAATAGTGGGCGTCCTCCGGATCTGCCCCCCACCTTGCGGGTCCGAACCCCCCACAGGAGGTCATTACGTGAAGCACCGACGCATAGCCAAGCGACGTGTGGCAATTGCGGGAGCCGGTATCGCAGCCCTGGTTGCAGCGGGACTCACCTTCCAGACTGCGAACGCCAGCGAGGAAGCACCTCAGTACGCAGTCAAGACGCTGTCGGCGACGGGGGCCGGAAAGCTCGCTTCCGACCTCGACTCGCTCCTGGGCGGCGACGCGGCCGGGGCGTACTACGACAGCAAGTCCAAGGCACTCGTGGTCAACGTCGTGGACGAGGCGGCGGCCCAGGGCGTACGGAAGGCGGGCGGCAAGGCCAGAATCGTCGAGAACAGCCTCGCCGAGCTGAAGGCCGTACGGAGCACCCTGACCGACAAGGCCACCATCCCCGGCACCTCGTGGGCCACCGACCCGGTCACCAACAAGGTCGTCGTGACGGCCGACCGTACGGTCAAGGGCGGCGCGTGGACGAAGCTGGAGAAGGTCGTCGGCGCGCTCGGCGAGAAGGCCGAACTGAAGAAGTCGGCCGGGGAGTTCAAGCCGCTCATCGCGGGCGGCGACGCGATTCTCAGTGGCGGCGGGCGGTGCTCCCTCGGCTTCAACGTCGTCAAGGACGGCGCCCCGCACTTCATCACGGCGGGTCACTGCGGCCAGGCCGGCAGTCAGTGGACCGACTCCACGGGCGGCGCTCTCGGCACGATGGCCGCCTCGACGTTCCCGGGCAACGACTTCGCGCTCGTGAAGTACGACGACGGAGTCGAGCACCCGAGCGAGGTCAACCTCTACAACGGCAGCACGCAGCCGATCACCAAGGCGGGCGAGGCGACCGTCGGCATGAAGGTGACGCGCAGCGGCTCCACCACGCAGGTGCACGACGGTGAGGTCACCGCGCTCGACGCGACCGTCAACTACGGCAACGGTGACATCGTGAACGGGCTCATCCAGACCACGGTCTGCGCGGAGCCCGGTGACAGCGGCGGTTCGCTCTTCGCGGGCGACGCGGCGATCGGGCTCACCTCGGGCGGCAGCGGTGACTGCGCGTCGGGCGGGGAGACGTTCTTCCAGCCGGTTCCGGCCGCGCTGGCCGCGCTGGGTGCGGAGATCGGCTGAGCCCCCGGCCCATGGCACCGGCCGGCTGATGCCGGCCGGTCGCGAGGCCCCGTCCGGTGCGCGTGCGTGCGCGCCGGGCGGGGCCTTTTCGCCGCCGCCGGTGGGGCTCCGCTCCCCGCCGTTGTCCTCACAGGCCGGACGGGCTCGGACTCTCGGGGGCAGCCGGCGCCGCCGGAGGCACCGCGGATGTGCGCAGTGTGGCCGTGATCACGGTGATGACCACGCCCGCGATCGCCCAGATCGAGAGCACCTGGAGCGGCCCCGAGATCGCGTTCCCCTCGAAGTACGCGATCGAGCGCGCCGCCCACGTGCCCGCACCCGGTGGCAGCGCGGGGCCGATCGTCTCCCAGAACGGCGGCAGCATCGGCAGCGGGAACGCGCCGCCCGCGCTCGGGTTGCCCGCGATCACCACGATCAGGACGGCCAGGCCGATGCCCACGATGCCGGTGAGCGCCTGGAGCGCGAGGGTGAGTGCGCCGACGGCGAAGACGACCAGGGCGCCGAGGCCCCACAGCGCGACGACGCTGCCGGGCAGCGCCCCGAGAATCGGGCCGACGATGACCGTGCCGCCGATCCCGCCCGCGATCGAGTACAGCGCCATGACGCCGAGCCTGATGACGGCCCGCTGTCCGTTGGCGGGCCGTGAGCCCGCGCTGATCGCCAGGATCGAGGCGCACAGGTACCCGCCGACGCACCACCCCACGACCAGATAGAAGGCGGAGAGCCCGTCGAAGTCCTGGTCGGACGCCGGGGCCACGTCGACGGTTCTCACCTCCCGCCCCTGGGACGCCTCGACTCTGGTCGCGAGCGCGGTCAGGGCGGAGGACAGCACGGTGCCTCCGCCGGAGGCGACCAGCAGGGTGTCGGTCTTCGAGGCCGGGTCGACGATCAGGGCGCCGTCGATCTCCCGCTCCATGATCTGCCGGCGGGCCGTGGCCTCGTCCGCGACCGTGCGGGGGTCCAGAGGGTCTCCGGGCAGGCCCTCGAGCTGCTGGACGAGCCGGGTGGCCGACTGCTCGGGCGCGACGACGGCGAAGGGGACGTCACTCGGCTTCGGGTTGTGCAGCGCTCCCACGTACGACGCGATGAACAGCAGCTGCAACGCCAGCACGCCGATGACGAGCAGCGCGGCCCGTGGGGTGACGGCGTTCTTCAGCTCGTCGACGAAAGTCATGCCCCCACGCTCGGCGGCCTCCGGTGTTTGCGCAGGTGGGGCGGGGCTGAATGGCGGAGAACACGGTGATCGTACGAATGTTCGAAACTTGGTCTATGGTGGAGACAGGGGGAGGTGAGACCGGACGGATTCAGGGGATTCAGGAGGTGCGATGCCCGCGTTCACGCATCTGCACACCGTTTCCGGGTTCTCCCTGCGCTACGGCGCCTCTCACCCCGAACGGCTGGCCGAGCGCGCCGCCGAGCACGGTATGGACGCCCTCGCTCTCACCGACCGGGACACCGTCGCCGGCACGGTCCGCTTCGCCAAGGCCTGCGCGAAAGCCGGCATACGACCGCTCTTCGGCGCGGAGCTGGCGCTGGGGCCGGGGGAGCGTACCCGGGAAGAGGGGCGTACGCAGCGTCGGCGCACGCCGGTGCGCGGCGGAGCCTTCGTCGACGAGTCCGCGCCCCGCGCCACCTTCCTCGCCCGGGACGGCGCCGCCGGCTGGGCGGACCTCTGCCGGCTGATCTCCGCTGCCCACGAGGCCGGCGGGCGCAACCCCGTCCTGGACTGGGCCCACAATCTCGGCGACGGGCTCACCGTCCTGCTCGGCCCCGGCTCCGACGTCGGCAGAGCGCTGGCCGCCGGCCGGCCCGACCGGGCAGCCACGCTGCTCGCGCCCTGGCGGGAGATCTACGGCGACGCGCTGCGCCTCGAAGTCGTCCACCACGGCCGTACGGGCACCGGCCCCGGCTCGCTGCGGCTGGCCGCCCGCACCCTCGGCCTCGCCGCCACGCAGGGTGTGGCTCCGGTGCTCACCAACGCCGTGCGGTACGCCGACCCGGGCCTCGGTCCGGTCGCCGACGTACTCGACGCGGCCCGCAGGCTCGTCCCCATCGACCCGCGCGGGCCCCTCGACAGCGGCGAGCGCTCGCTCAAGAGCGCGCAGGAGATGGCGCGTACCGCCGAGCTGGTCGCAGAGGCCGCCGGATACCGCCGGGCCGCCGCCCACCGGCTGCTGACCCTGACCGAGGAGACCGCCGCCGCCTGCCGCGTCGACCCCGAGGACGACCTCGGGCTCGGAGTCGTCCACTTCCCCGAGCCGCACCTCGTCGGCGCCGGCCGTCGCACCGCGCAGCGCGTGCTGGCGTCCCGGGCCGCCGCCGGAATGCTGCTGCGCGGCTACGACCGCGGGCCCCGGGCGCGTGAGTACTGGCAGCGGATGCACCACGAGCTGGACATCATCGCCCACCACGGTTTCGCCTCGTACTTCCTCACCGTCGCCGGGGTCGTCGACGACGTGAAGAACATGGGCATCCGGGTCGCCGCGCGCGGCTCCGGCGCCGGATCGCTCGTCAACCACCTCATCGGCATCGCGCACGCCGACCCCGTCGAACACCACCTGCTGATGGAACGCTTCCTGTCCAAACGGCGGTCCGCGCTGCCCGACATCGACATCGACGTCGAGTCCGCCCGCCGCCTGGAGGTCTATCGCGCGATCATCGGCCGCTTCGGCGTCGAGCGGGTCGCGACCGTCGCCATGCCCGAGACGTACCGGGTGCGGCACGCCGTACGGGACGTGGGCGCCGCACTCTCCATGGACCCGGCCGAGGTGGACCGTATCGCCAAGGCGTTCCCGCACATCCGGGCGCGCGACGCCCGCGCCGCGATGGAGGAGCTGCCCGAACTGCGCGAGGTCGCCGCCGAGAAGGACCGGTACGGGCGGATGTGGGAACTCGTCGAGGCGCTCGACGCGCTGCCGCGCGGGATCGCCATGCACCCGTGCGGGGTGCTGCTCTCCGACGCCTCGCTGCTGCGCCGCACGCCCGTCATGCCCACCAGCGGCGAGGGCTTCCCGATGTCCCAGTTCGACAAGGACGACGTCGAGGACCTCGGGCTGCTCAAGCTCGACGTACTGGGTGTACGGATGCAGTCGGCCATGGCGCACGCGGTCGCGGAACTGCGGCGGGCTGCGGACGTGACGCTCGACCTCGACGACCCGGAGCAGGTGCCGCAGGGCGACCCGGCGACGTACGGACTGATCCGCTCGACCGAGACCCTCGGCTGCTTCCAGATCGAGTCGCCGGGCCAGCGCGATCTGGTCGGCAGGCTCCAGCCCGCGACCTTCGGCGATCTGGTCGTCGACATCTCGCTGTTCAGGCCGGGGCCCGTCGCGGCCGACATGGTGCGGCCCTTCATCGAGGCCAGGCACGGCCGCGCGCCCGCCCGATACCCGCATCCGGACCTGGAGGACGCGCTGCGGGAGACGTACGGCGTGGTCGTCTTCCACGAGCAGATCATCGAGATTCTGCGGATCATGACCGGCTGCGACCGGGGCGAGGCGGACCAGATGCGGCGCGGGCTCTCCGACCCGGAGGCGCAGGGGCAGATCCGGGCCTGGTTCGCGGAGCGGACGGAGCAGCGGGGTTACTCGCCCGAAGTGACCGCCCGTACCTGGGAGATCGTCGAGGCGTTCGGGTCGTACGGCTTCTGCAAGGCGCACGCGGTCGCCTTCGCCGTGCCGACGTACCAGTCGGCGTGGCTGAAGGCCCATCACCCGGCGGCTTTCTACGCCGGACTGCTCACGCACGACCCCGGCATGTACCCGAAGCGGCTGCTGCTCGCGGACGCTCGGCGGCGCGGAGTGCCCGTGCTGCCGCTGGATGTGAACAGGTCGGCGGCCGCTCATCGGATCGAACTGGTGTCTGGCGGAAATGGTGCAAAGCGGGAGTCGGGTGCGGTATGGGGGATCCGGCTCGGGCTCGCGGACGTCCACGGCATCAGTGAGGCCGAGACCGCGCGGATCGTGGCGGGCCGGCCCTACTCCTCCCTGCTCGACCTGTGGCAGCGGGCCCACCCGAGCCGGCCCGTCGCCGAACGGCTCGCGCAGGTGGGGGCGCTGGACGCGTTCGGTGCCAACCGCCGCGACCTGCTGCTCCACCTGTCCGAACTGCGCGCCGCGCAGCGCACTTCCGGCGCGAGCGGCGGCCAGCTCTCCCTAGGCGAAGGCCAGAAGGCGGCCCCGGCCGGGCTCCCCGACCTCAACGAGGCGGAGCGCCTGAGCGCCGAACTCGGCGTCCTCGGCATGGACGCCTCCCGTCACCTGATGGGCGACCACTACACCTTCCTCAAGGAGCTGGGCGCGACCTCCGCCAAGCGGCTCCGGATGGCCGAACACGGCCAGACCGTCCTGGTCGCGGGCGCCAAGGCCGCCACCCAGACCCCGCCGGTCCGCTCGGGCCGCCGGGTCATCTTCACGACCCTCGACGACGGTACGGGCCTGGTCGACCTCGCCTTCTTCGACGACAGCCACGCGGCGTGCGCGCACACCGTCTTCCACTCCTGGCTGCTGCTGGTGCGCGGCGTGGTGCAGCGGCGCGGGCCGCGCAGCCTCAGCGTGGTCGGCTCGGCGGCCTGGAACCTGGCGGAGCTCGTGGAGCTGCGGCGTACGGGCGGACTCGACGCGGTCGCGGCGCGGCTGGCGGCTCCCGCCGAGCCGGCGGAAGAGGCACCCGGGCAGGGCGACGACGGCCGGCGCATCCACCTGCCCACCGGCTACGAGATGAACCCCTGGGCGGACCTCCAGCCCGCGGGCGAAGGAGTCCCGACCGGCCGCAAGCTGTGGCATTCGAGCCCCGGGAGCGCGGGATGATCCTTTACGTACGCTTCCACGCCGCCGGGGCCGAGCTGTCCGAGGCCGCGCTCCCCACCCTGCTCGGGCTGATCGAGGACATCACCCCCACCGTCCAGGCGCTCCCGCCCGACGGCGCGCTCGTCGATGTCCGGGGCGCCGAGCGGTACTTCGGGCGCGACGCGGCCGGGCTCGCCGCCCTGCTGCGGGTGCGCGCCCTCGCCCACTGCGGCGCCGACTGCACGATCGGCGTGGGCGCCAACCCGCTGCTCGCCAGGACCGCCGCGCAGGACGCGCCGCCGGGGAAGACGCTGGCAGTACCCGGCGACCTGGAGGCCGCCGCCGCGTACCTCGGCCGCAAGCCGGTCGCCGCACTGCTCGGCGTCGGACCCGCGACCGCCCGCACGCTCTGCTCGTACGGGCTCGACACCGTCGGCAAGGTCGCCGCCGCGCCGCTCGCCACCCTCCAGCGGATCGTCGGCGCGCGGGCGGGGCGCGAACTCCAGGAGAGGGCGAGCGGCATCGACCGTACGCCGGTCGTCCCGAACGCGGCCTCCCGCTCGCTCGCCGCCGAACGGCGCTTCGACCGCGACGAACTGGACCCGGTACGCCACCGCCGCGCCCTGCTCTCCCTCGCGCAGGAGGTGGGTGTCAGGCTCCGCGGCGAGGGGCAGGTCTGCCGCTCGCTGACGCTGACCGTGCGCTACGCCGACCGCTCCACCACCACCCGCACCCGGACCATGGGGGAGCCGACGGCCCACTCGGCGGCGCTCACCACCACGGCGTACGGGCTCTACGAGGCGCTCGGCCTGCAACGGGCCAGGGTGCGCGCCGTCGCACTGCGCGCCGAGGGGCTGGCTCCGGCGGAACAGGCCGCACACCAGCTGACGTTCGACCCGGCGGACGAAAAGGCGCGCCGGATCGAGGCGGTGGCGGACCGGGCGCGGGCGAAGTTCGGGCCGCGGGCGGTGCTTCCGGGGTCGCTGGCCGCCTGACGGCTCGTTGAAACGGCTGCCTCAGCAGCCACCCGTACCGCCTGGTTGACTCTCCGTCAATTTTTACCGGCGCGTCACTTCACTCTTCCACTACTCGCGCGTAATTTAGCGGCAGCACGGCATCTTTGTGATCCGGATCACGGGCGCACCTCGTCGCAACTCCCCTTGAGCCGCAAGGAGATCACCCGATGCTGCCCTGGAAGCGCGCACTCAGACCCGCCGCCGCCCTGCTCCTGGCGCTCGCGGCCACCCTCACCCCCACCGCCACCGCGAGCGCTGCCACCCCGGCCCCCACCAGCGGGTGGAACGACTACTCCTGCAAGCCGACCGCCGCCCATCCCCGCCCGGTCGTCCTCGTCCACGGCACCTTCGGCAACTCCGTCGACAACTGGCTAGGCCTCGCCCCGTACCTGGTCCGGCGCGGCTACTGCGTCTTCTCCCTCGACTACGGACAGCTCCCCGACGTGCCCTTCTTCCACGGCCTGGGCCCGATCGACAAGTCGGCGGCCCAGCTCGACACCTTCGTCGACAACGTGCTCGCCACCACCGGCGCCCCCGAGGCCGACCTGGTGGGCCACTCCCAGGGCGGCATGATGCCGCGTCACTACCTCAAGTTCCTCGGCGGAGCCGACGAGGTGAACGCCCTCATCGGCATCGCGCCCGACAACCGCGGCACGACCCTCCTCGGACTCGCCAAACTCCTGCCCCACTTCCCGGGTGCCGGCGATCTGCTGACCGCCAAGACCCCGGGCCTCGCCGACCAGATCTCCGGATCCGCCTTCCTGACCAGGCTCAACGAGGGCGGCGACACCGTTCCGGGGGTGCGCTACACGGTCATCGCCACGCGGTACGACCAGGTGGTCACCCCGTACCGCTCCCAGTTCCTCGACGGTCCCGGCGTACGGAACGTAACTCTCCAGGACCTGTGCCCCGTCGACCTGTCGGAGCATGTGGCGATCGGCCTGATCGACCGGATCGCGTTCCACGAGGTGGCCAACGCCCTCGATCCCGGCCGGGCCACCCCGACGACCTGCGCGTCGGCACTCTGAGACACGGCTGCCGCCCCCACCCGGGAAACGAGGTGGGGGCGGCAGCGGTCCTGCGCGCCGGTCGGTGCCCGGGCACCGACCGGGCGGGTCAGCGGCGGGCGGCCTTGCGGCGGACCGAGCCGAACATCACCGCGGCACCGACGGCCAGCGCGGCGGCGCCACCGATCGCGATGTACGCAGTGGTGCTGTCGCCACCCGTCTCGGCCAGGTTCTCGCCGGCGTCAGCGGTGACCGGTTGCGCGGCGTCACCCTTCACCTCCGGTGCGTTGGCGGCGGGCTTCTCGGCGGCCGGCCGGTCGGCCGGCTGTACGGCGTCGTCCTGGCCCGCTTCGTCCTGTCCGGCGACCGGGGCCGTTACCTCGGCGCCGGTCTTGTTGTCGCTGTCGCCGTGGCCGTTGTGCTCCACGGACGACTCGTCGGCGCCGTCCGCGATCTCCTGCTCGCTGGGTGCGGACGCGACCGGCGCGGGAGCCGCGCCCGAGCCGCCGGTGTCCGTGCCGAACACCACGTCGGAGCAGGTGTAGAAGGCCTCGGGGCTGTCCGAGCGCTGCCAGACGCTGTAGACGAGGTGACGGCCCGACTTGTTCGGGACCGTGCCGTCGAAGACGTAGTCGCCGTTCTCCATCCTCGGGTCCGTGACGCTGGCGAACGGCTTCGCCTCCAGGTCGGACCACTTCAGCGGCTTCGTCGGGTCGTAACCGTCCTTGGTGAGGTACAGCTCGAACGAGCCCTTGTGCGGGGCTGTGCCCTTGTAGCGGAAGGTGTGCTTGCCGGCGGCGAGCTTCGACGACGGCCAGTCGGCGCGAGGCAGGTCCAGGCCCTTGTACTTGTCGTTGCCCGCGCTGCACAGCTTGCCGTCCGGGATCAGCTGCTTGTGATTCCCGGCGGCGTTCGCGATGTTGACCGCGTTCCAGTCGTAGAACGCCTGCGCACCGCTGGCCGCGACCGCCGCCTTGCACGCCGCGGAGTCTGGGCTCTCCGGACCCTCGGCGTAACAGGCCGACACCCGCGAGACCGGGTCCGTCATCGAACCGTGGGCGGAAGCCGGAGCGGCGGACAGGGCGGTCAGCGCGAGCGGCGCGATGCCGAGGGCGGCGATGGAGGCAGCGGTACGACGGCGACGAGCGGTCATCGGGACGTTTCTCCTAGCGATGGGCGAGCGTGTGGGGGCACGGGGGCGGAGATCGAGTCCGGCGGCGCAGCCCCCCGAAAACCAGCGGCGCCGACGGACTGAACCCCGCCCCGGCGATCAGCACGCTAGCCCCAGGAACCGGCGGAAACCGCTGCTGGCAGCGGTGCGCACGATCTTTATGGTGGCTTTAAGGCGAGACTAAGAAGGGGCTCAGGAAGCCGGGCCGCAGGAGCCCATCCAGCAGCAACGCCCGGGCATGGCGGCGGCCGGAACAAGATGGCCGGGTTGGTGCTTTCTCAGGAAGATGATCACGACCGGTGAGGCAGATGGCGGCGGGCAGCGCGCCCGTCTTGAGACGCAGAGGGACTCTGCGGCCGTCAAGAACGGTCAGCCGACCCACCGGTAACGGCGCTCCGGCCGCCCCGTCCCGCCGTACCGCAGCGTCACCTCGGCGCGGCCCGTATCGGCGAAGTACTCCAGGTAGCGGCGCGCGCTGACGCGCGACAGCGAGCCCGACGCTGCGCACTCGGTCGCGGACAGGCCGCCGGGGTGCTCCCGCAGGGTGCGCTCCACCAGTTCCGCCGTGTGCGCCGCGAGGCCCTTCGGCAGCTCGCGCGAGCCCGGCGGGCGCGTCCCGAAGATCTGGTCGACGTCCGCCTGGCGCGCCTCGCCCTGCTCGGCGAGCTCGTCGAAGCGGGTACGCATCGACGCCACATGCCGCAGCTGCTCCTGGAGCGCGGCCTGGTTGAACGGCTTGATCAGATAGTGCAGGGCGCCCGCCCGCAACGCCGCCCTGATGATCTCCGCATCCCGCGCCGCCGTGATGAACAGGGCGTCAACGGTGTGCTTGTCCTCCTGGTCGGCGGCCCGCTCCTCCGCCGCGCGCAGTTCGCGCAGCACGCTGATCCCGTCCATGTCCGGCAGATACACGTCGAGCAGGACCAGATCGGGACGAAGCCGCTCGGCCGCGCGCAACGCCTCGGCGCCGCTGTGCGCCACCGCGACGACCGTGAATCCGTCCATCGCGGACACGTAGCGGCTGTGCAGCTTGGCGACCATGAAGTCGTCGTCCACCACCAGCACCTTGGTCACCGCGCAAGGCTAGGGCGCGACCACAAGGACCACAACGTCCGTTGATTGCGGAAGGGAGACAGCTTGTTAACGCGCGGGCAACATGTGGGCCACTTCACAAGTTCGCCGGATTTCCCAGCGAATTCCCAGTTCAAACGGACAGGTGGTGGCCCAGGTGCGCATGCGCACTCCCCTCGCCCTGCTCGGGGCGGCACTGCTGGTACTGGTGGGGCCGCCGCTGCTCACGACAGGCAGCGGCGCCGACACCGGCACGCAGATCCCCGGCCTGCGCTTCATGGTTCCCAACACACCCGGCGGCGGATACGACATCACGGCCCGTACGGCCGCGAAGAACGCCGAGGACGCCGGGCTGACCCACAACATCGAGGTGTTCAACCTGCCGGGCGCCGGCGGCACCGTCGGCCTCACCCGGCTCGTCGGCGAACACGGCAACGGCAAGCTCGCCATGTCGATGGGCCTCGGAGTCGTCGGCGCCGTACACACCAACAAATCGCCCAAGACCCTCGGCGACACGACCCCGATAGCCCGGCTCACCGAGGAGCAGGACATCGTCGTCGTCGCCAAGGACTCCCCGTACAAGACCATCGACGACCTCGTCGCCGCCTGGAAGAAGAACCCCGGCAAACTCCCCGTCGGCGGCGGCTCCTCACCCGGCGGGCCCGACCACCTCGCCCCGATGCTGATGGCGAAGGCCGCGGGCATCGAGCCGAAATCGGTCAACTACATCCCGTTCGACGGCGGCGGCGAGCTGCTCGCCTCCATCCTCGGCAACAAGGTCGCCTTCGGCGTATCGGGCGTCGGCGAGTACCTCGACCAGATCAAGTCGGGTGAGCTGCGGCTGCTCGCCGTCACCGGACCCGAGCGCGTCGAGGGCCTCGACGCCCCGACCCTGCGCGAGTCGGGACTCGACACGGACTTCACCAACTGGCGCGGCATCGTGGCGCCGCCAGGCCTCACCGACGCCGAGCGCGACAAGCTCGTCACACTCGTCGAGGAGCTGCACGACTCGCCCGAATGGCAGGCGTCGATGAAGAAGAACGGCTGGGACGACGCGTTCCTGACCGGCGAGAAATTCGGCGACTTCCTGGACGAGCAGGACAAGCGCGTGGACGCGGTGCTGAAGGAGCTGGGGCTGTGACGACCGGAACCGAAACCCCCGCCCGCGCGCCCCGGTCCTGGCTGCGCGAACACTCCGAAATCGGCGTCGGCGCCCTGCTGTTGCTGCTCGGATTCCTCGTCCTCACCGACGCCCTCACCATGGACGTCGACCTCACCCAGCGCGGCCCCGTCGGCCCCAGGACCGTCCCGGTCGTCGTCGGGATCGCCCTGCTGCTCGTCGCCGTACTCCTCACCGTCGACGTCCTGCGCGGCGGCCGCGGCGAGGCCGAGGGCGGCGAGGACATCGATCTGAGCGAGCCGGGCGACTGGCGTACGGTCCTGCTCCTCGCCGGCGTCTTCCTCGGCAACGCCGTCCTCATAGGCCCGCTCGGCTTCCCCGTCTCCGGCGCCCTGCTCTTCTGGGGATCGGCGTACGCGCTGGGCAGCCGCCACTACGACCGCGATCCGCTCATCGCCGCAGGCCTCTCCCTCGTCACGTTCTTCGTCTTCAACAACCTGCTCGGAGTCCCGCTCCCCGGTGGCCCCCTGATGGAGGTGCTCTGAGTCATGGACTCCCTCAACTCCCTTCTCGACGGGTTCGGTACGGCCCTCACGCCCGTCAACCTGCTCTGGGCCGCGATAGGCGTCCTGCTCGGCACGGCCATCGGCGTACTGCCCGGCATCGGGCCCGCGATGGCGGTCGCCCTGCTGCTGCCCGTGACGTACGGGCTGGAGCCGACCGGTGCCTTCATCATGTTCGCGGGCATCTACTACGGCGCGATGTTCGGCGGCTCCACGACCTCGATCCTGCTCAACACCCCGGGTGAGAGCGCGGCGGTCGTGGCGGCCATCGAAGGCAACCCGATGGCGAAGGCCGGACGCGGCGCGCAGGCTCTCGCGGCCGCCGCCATCGGTCACTTCGCGGGCGGCATGATCGGCACGATCCTGCTGGTGGCGCTCGCCCCGACCGTCGCCTCGCTGGCCGTGGACATCGGCGCGCCCGACTACTTCGCCATCATGGTGCTCGCCTTCATCGCCGTGACGTCCGTACTCGGCTCCTCCCGCATCAGGGGCGCGGCCTCGCTGCTCATCGGCCTGACCATCGGCCTGGTCGGCCTCGACCAGATGACCGGCCAGCAGCGCCTCACCTTCGGCTCGCTCCAGCTCGCCGACGGTATCGACGTGGTGATCGTCGCGGTCGGCCTCTTCGCGATCGGCGAGGCGCTCTGGGTCGCCGCGCACCTGCGGCGCGCGGTCGCCGAGCCCATCCCGGTCGGCCGCCCGTGGCTCGGCAGGGCGGACGTGAAGCGCACCTGGAAGTCCTGGCTGCGCGGGCCCGTCATCGGCTTCCCGTTCGGCGCGATCCCGGCCGGCGGCGCGGAGATCCCGACGTTCCTCTCGTACGTCACCGAGAAGCGCCTCTCCAAGCACAAGGAGGAGTTCGGCAAGGGCGCGATCGAGGGCGTGGCCGGGCCGGAGTCGGCGGCCTCCGCCTCGGCCGCCGGCACCCTCGTCTCGATGCTGACGCTCGGCCTGCCGACGACGGCCGTCGCCGCCGTCATGCTGGCCGCGTTCCAGCAGTACGGCATCCAGCCGGGCCCGCTGCTCTTCGAGCGCGAACCCGACCTGGTCTGGGGCCTGATCGCCTCGCTCTTCGTCGGCATGGTGCTGCTGCTCCTGCTCAACCTGCCGCTGGCGCCGCTGTGGGCGAAGCTGCTGCGCATCCCGCGTCCGTACCTCTACGCGGGGATCCTCTTCTTCGCGGCGGTCGGCGCGTACGCGGTGGGCGGCGAGGCACTGGACCTGGTGATCCTGCTGGTCATCGGCCTGATCGGGTTCGGCATGCGGCGGTACGGGCTGCCCGTCCTGCCCGCGGTGATCGGTGTCATCCTCGGCCCGGCCGCCGAACAGCAACTGCGCCGGGCCCTCCAGATCAGCGACGGCAGCGCGACCGGACTGTTCAACACCCCCTTCTCGATGACGGTTTACGCCGTGATCGTGATCCTGCTCGCCTGGCCCTGGCTGAAGAAGGCGGTGACGCGACGCCGTCGTAACGTGTCGGCATGACCGACGACACCATCCGCCCCGCAACCCCCGCCGACGTACCGAGCGTGAAGGCCGTGACCGACGCGGCCTATCACCACTACATCGAACGGATCGGCGTCGTGCCGGTCCCGATGGAGGCCGATCACGCGGCGAACGTCGCTGCGGGGCGGGTGTTCGTGACGGGCGACCCGGTGCACGGCGTCCTGGTGCTCGTCCCCGGGGAGGACCACCTCTTCCTCGACAGCATCGCGGTCCACCCCGACGCCCACGGGCAGGGGGTGGGCCGCCGCCTGCTGGAGTACGTCGAGGAGTACGCGCGCTCGCTCGGGCTGGGGGAGGTGCGTCTGTGCACGAACGCCAAGATGTGGGAGAACCAGAAGATCTATCCCCACTTCGGGTACGAGCTGGTGGAACGGCGCGTGGAGGGCGTGTACGACCGCTTCCACTACCGCAAGCGGCTGCGGGGCGCCCCCGGCGGCCCCGCCTGATTGTCAGTGGCGGCTGCGACGATCGGACACATGACGACGATCGACTGGGACGCGACCGCGGACGACTTCGACCAGGAGCCCGATCACGGGCTGCTCGACCCCGCCGTGCGGGAGGCGTGGACTGCGCGGATGAGGACGTGGCTGCCGGCGGGCGGGCAGCCGGCCGAAGTGCTCGACCTCGGCTGCGGTACGGGGAGCCTGGCCCTGCTCGCCGCGGAGCAGGGGCACCGGGTGACCGGGGTCGACCGCTCGCCCCGGATGGTGGACCTCGCCCGGATCAAGCTGGCCGGGGTGACGGAGGCCGAGGTCCTTGTCGGTGATGCCTTCGAACCGCCGGTCGGGGACCGGACGTTCGACGTGGTGATGGCCCGCCATGTCCTGTGGCTGCTGCCGGACGCGGGCGCCGCGCTGCGCCACTGGTGCGCGCTGCTGAAGCCCGGCGGGCGGCTGCTGCTCGTCGAGGGGGTGTGGGGCGGCGTGGGCCTCCCGGCAGCCGAGGTGATGGCAGCGCTGACCCCGCTCACCTCGCACGTACGGCACGAACCCCTGTCCGCCGACGCGTCTTTGTGGGGCCGTACCGTCGACGACGACCGGTACGCGCTGGTCGCTCACCCGATGCCGCGCCGCCGCCACGCCGAAGTGGTCGACGTGCACCTGATCCTGCGCCGGGACGACGAGGTGCTGCTCGCCCGCCGCGTCGGCACGGGGTATGCGGACGGCCTGCTGAACGGACCGTCGGGACACGTCGAGGACGGCGAGGACGTCCGCGCGGCGATGATCCGTGAGGCGGCGGAGGAGATCGGCATCGCGCTGACGCCGGCCGACCTGCGCGTGGCCCTGGTCATGCAGCACCGGGGGCCGGGGGGAAAGCCGAGGACGGGGTGGTTCTTCGAGGCCGAGTACGGGGCGGGCGGCGAACCGTACAACCGGGAGCCGGACAAGTGCTCCGGACTCGCCTGGCATCCCTTGGGCGACCTCCCGGCCGACATGGTCGCCTACGGCCGCGCGGGCCTCGACGCGTACCGGGCGGGGGAGCGCTTCGTCGTCCACTGGCACGAGGACGGCGACTCGGTCGCCTACGGCGAGGAGGAGGAGCGGCGGGCGGTTCACCTTCCGGCCACGGACCCGCCGGCCCGAGAAGGCGGACGTGTGTACGGCAGAATGTGAGGATGACCCGGGTCCCGCGTGTGTTCGCCGCTCTGCTGCTTCCGGTCGTGCTCGCCGCCTGCGGAGCCGAGAAGGCGGACGACGCCGCCGCCCCGCCTCCGGCGGAACTCAGGGCGCGGGCCGGGGAGTCGGCGCTGGAGCTGATCTATGTCACCGAGGCACCGGGATACGAGTTGGCCCGGCAGTCCGTCGGTGTCGTCGGCAACGACGGCTTCTCGGCCTCGTACTTCTCCACGGCCACCGGCGGGCAGATGAGCCTGGCGGTCGACCGGGGGCAGCCGGCCGAGGCGAGTTGCGCGGACAAGCCGGCGGACGCCGCCGGGCCCGGTGGGTCCGCCGAGTGCGAGCGCGACGGCGACTTCTGGTACCGCGCGGAGGCGGACAGGCACGAGTACGCGCGGGCGTACGAGGGCCATGTCGTGCGGATCAGCGCCGATGCGAACCTCGTGGACCGAGCCACCCTGCGGGACGCCGCCCACAAGGCGCACCGGGCCGACAGCAAGGAGCTGGACGAAGTGCTCCCGGCGAGCGGTGAGGGGGCCGGCGTCGACGAGATGCCCGAGCGTGGCGACCTGCCCCCGGTGGGGGACGGAGCCCCCAACAACGATGTGGGGGCTTCCGGCTGACCTCGCTCAGTCGTCGAGCAGGCCCGCGAAGCCCTCGCCGCGGGCACGGGCTTCGAGGTCGTCGAGAGAGCGGCGGGCTTCGGCCGCCGCCTCCGGATCCCGGTCCGCCAGGCCGCTCGCCTCGAACTCGTCCTCGTCCAGGCGCAGGACGGTGGCGCCGTCCGCCGACACCCACAGGTCCAGGTCCAGGTCCTCGACCTCCACCCGGCCGTCGACGACCACCGCCGGGCGTGTCACGTCGCAGTACCAGCCCTTCAGCGTGCCGTCGCCGGCCCTGACCTCCTTGACGGCGTACCAGCGGTCGCGCCAGTAGTGCTCCGTGAACACGTCGCCGGGCTCGAACTGTACGAAGCCGAAGTCCCGTACGTCCGGTGCTGCCCACGGCGCACTGACCGCGAGGTGCGTGCCGTCGTCGAAGAGCACGGACGCCGGGTAGCGGATCTTCGTACGGCCGGCCTTGACAAGGGCGATCTCGACCTCGCCCTTCGTCCCGGTCGCTGTCTCAGCCGAGCTTGCGAACATGGCGTACCTCCGAGGCGCAGATCTCATATCCGAACCACTTGTTGACGGTGAGCATGGGCTCGTTGTCCGCGTCGTTGCTCGTGAAGGCGTCCGTGTAACCGGCGGCGCGGGCCCGGTGCAGGGAGTCGTTCTTGGCCAGCTTCGCGAAGCCACGGCCGCGGTGGGTCCGTACGGTGCCGGTCATGCCGGACCAGTAGCGGGTCAGGCCGTCCGTCTGCGCCGCGGTGAACGCCGCGATCCGGCCGTCGGCGATCACGACGGTGGACAGGCCGTGGTCCAGGAGCGGGTGGTTCCAGGTGTGGCTGATCCAGTCCTCGTAGTCCGTGAAGTCCGTGCTGATGTCGCTCGGCTCGTCGGCGGTGGTCTCCGCGTCGGCTTCGAACACCGGCCTCGGGTCGTCCCGGAAATCGGCCGCGGTACGGAGTTCGACCCCGGCGGGGAGCGGCTGCCGCGGGGGCAGTTCGCCGTTCGCCAGGTCGAGGCGCTGGAAGTGCAGGGGACGGGTCGGCCGGTAGCCGCGCTTCTCGGCGAACGCGCGGGACTCCGGCGCGTCCACCACCCACGCGTAGACGGCCGTGGCGCCCGCGGCGCCGAGATGCTCCTCGGCCGCGCGCAGCAGGAGCGAACCCGCGCCGTGGCGGCGGTGGCCGGGATGGATGTACGGCGTGACGTACGACTGGCCGGGATCGGTGCTGTCGTGGGCGATACCGGCGAAGGCCGTGCCGATGATCTCGCCGTCCTCCTCGGCCACCAGCATGCGCATCTTCTTGTCCGGGTGCGCGGTCTCCCGTTCGAAGGCCACGGACTCCGGCGTCGTCACCATGAAGGGGACCGCGGCGCGGCGCACCCGGATCCACGCGTCGGTGTCGGCCGGCGTGAAGTCACGAACGATCAGCGTCATGCGGCGGACGTTACGCGCAGGGGGCGTCCGGGTGCCTCCCATTTTTTCTCCTCGGTGGGGGACAATCGGGCCGTGACTTTGAAGATCGCCATTGACCCGGAATCCGGTACCGCTCCGTACGAGCAACTGCGCGCCCAGATCGCGGAGCAGGCCCACGCCGGTGCGCTGCCGGTGGGCTACAGACTCCCGACCGTACGCGGCCTCGCAGAGGACCTCGGCCTCGCCGCGAACACCGTCGCGAAGGCGTACCGGGCGCTGGAGGGCGACGGGGTGATCGAGACGCGGGGGCGCAACGGGACGTTCGTCGCGCCGGCGGGGGAGGCGGCGGACCGCCAGGCCGCGGCCGCGGCCGCGGGCTACGCCGAGCGGGCCCGGCGTCTCGGCCTCGGCCACGCGGAGGCGCTGGCAGCGGTGCAGGACGCCCTGCGGGCGGCGTACGAGGGGTAGGGGGCCGGGCGTGCGGGCTGCCAGCGGCGCTGCTCCCCTGCCCGCCCCTTCCCGAACCGGGGCAGGCCCCGGACCCCGGATGCCCTGGGGGCGTGTCCTCCAACGCCGGACGGGCTGCTGCGGGGAAGGCACCGGACGGGCTCGGCTTCACCGCGCGGCGCCGCAGGCTACAGGTACAGGCCCGCGTCCGAGCCGTCCGGCTGGGACGGGACCGACGCCGGGCCGCTGCCGCGCCGCAGCGCGTACAGCTCCGCCAGGGTCGCGCCCTCGCGGCCGACGCCCTCCTCCGTACCGAGCCAGCTCACCGCCTCCGCCCGCGTCAGTGAGCCGACCTCGATGCGCGCCATGCAGCGCCCCGGGCGCACCACCGCCGGGTGGAGGCGCTCCAGGTCCTCGTTCGTGGTGACGCCGACCAGGACGTTCCGGCCCTGCCCCAGCAGACCGTCCGTCAGGTTCAGCAGGCGGGAAAGGGCCTGGCCCGCCGTGTGTTTGGCCTCGCCCCTGATCAGCTCGTCGCAGTCCTCCAGCAGGAGCAGCCGCCAGCGGCCCTTCGCCGAGCCGTCGTCCTCTCCGATCGCGATGTCCATCAGGTAGCCGACGTCGTTGAAGAGCCGCTCCGGGTCGAGTACGCAGTCGACCTGGCACCAGTCGCGCCAGGAGCGGGCCAGCGTGCGCAGCGCCGACGTCTTGCCCGTACCCGGCGGCCCGTGCAGCAGGAGCAGCCGGCCCGCGATGTCGTCCGGCGTCACCTTCATCAGCCGGTCCATGGCGTCGGCGACCGGAGCGGTGTAGTTGGACCGCACCTCGTCCCACGTACCGGCGGCGATCTGCCGGGTGGTGCGGTGCGGGCCGCGGCGCGGCGAGACGTACCAGAAGCCCATCGTGACGTTCTCGGGCTGCGGTTCGGGTTCGTCCTGCACCCCGTCCGTCGCCTGCTTCAGGATCTTCTCCGCCAGCTCGGAGGTGGTGGCCGTCACGGTGACGTCCGCGCCCCGGGTCCAGCGGGACACGAGCATCGTCCATCCGTCCCCCTCGACCAGGGTCGCGCTCCGGTCGTCGTCGCGGGCGGCGCGCAGAACCTTCGCGGACGGCGGCAGGAGAGTGGCGCCGGGTTTGACGCGGTCGATCGACCTGCTGTGGGAGTACGGCTGCTCGCCCGTCGCGAAACGGCCGAGGAAAAGCGCGTCGACGACGTCCGACGGCGAATCGCTGTCGTCGACGTTCAGCCGGATCGGCAGTGCGGCCTCAGGGTTTGCGGACATGGCGCCCATGATCCGGCACGGGGCCGTCCCGTGCACCCAGGATTCACACGTTCATCCGTTCCACGCTGTTCCACGGAGCAGCGTGCCGTTACGTGCCTGTTCCTGCGATACCTGACGGAATGCCACCCCCCGCCGATACGCTGGCCGTGATGGCACGCCATGGGTGGGACTCCGGGGCAAGGCGGTGGCGGTTCACCGCACTGATCGGCGTGGGCCTGGTCGCGATCGCCCTCGTACTGACGATGTGCGCGACGCTGCCCGACACGAACGGACGCGACGGCGACGCCGGCACCACCGCCGACGGCGACAAGGTGCACGGCACCCCCGTGTTCCCGTCCGCCGCGCCGGAACCCGAGCTCGGCTGGGGCTTCACGCACACGCAGTACAGCGCCGACGAGGGCGAAGCAGGCGCCCTGCGCCGGGCCGAGGACACGCTGTCCGCCCAGCCGCTGCCGCAGATCCAGCACATCATGGGATGGGGCGCCGAGAACCCGGAACCCTCTCCCGGCCGGTACCGGTTCGACGAGCTGGACAGCCGCGTCGATCTGGTCCGCAGGACGGGCGGCACCCCCGTCATCACCCTGTGCTGCGCGCCCGACTGGATGAAGGGCGGCAAGGCGGGGGCGGACAACACCGACTGGAGCAAGAGGTCCCTGGAGACCGCTCCCCGGCCCGAGCACTACAAGGACTTCGCGAAGCTCGCCGCGACGGTCGCCAAGCGCTACCCCGACGTACGCCACTTCATCGTCTGGAACGAGTTCAAGGGTTTCTTCGACGACGACCGCCGGCGCTGGAACTACGAGGGCTACACCGAGCTCTACAACCTCGTGCACGCCGAGCTGAAGAAGGTCAACGAGGACAATCTCGTCGGCGGCCCCTACCTCGTCATGGACAGTTACGAGCCGCGCGACACGACGTACGCCTCCGCGCTCAAGGGGCCGTGGGGCAGCGTCGACCAGCGCGTCCTCGACGCGTACACCTACTGGAACAAACACAAGAAGGGCGCGGACTTCGTCGTCGTCGACGGCGCGAGCTACACGCGTGACGACGAGCTGCTGCCCGACGAGTTCCGCGCCACGGACAAGCTGACCGCCGTGAGCGAGTGGATCCGCGAGCGATCGGGCGGCCTGCCGGTGTGGTGGGCGGAGTACTACGTCGAACCGGGCGACGACGATGACGACCGCGACGGCTGGAGCGAATCGCGCCGCAGCGCCGTCCACGCCTCGGGGCTGATGGCGATGGCCCGGGGCGGCGCGAACACCGCCTTCTACTGGAATCCGCAGAACAGGGGCGCCGAGTGCGCCGGGTGTCTGTGGCGGTCCACCCAGCTCGCCGACGGCGGAGGGCCGCTGCCCATGATGAAGCTGCTGTCACGGTTCGCGAAGGAGTTCCCGCCGGGTACGCGGTACGACGACTCGGTGCCGGTCGCCAAGGACGACGTACCCAACGTCCGGGTCCTCGCCGACGACCGGGTGGTCCTCGTCGTGAACACGCTCGACCGCCCCATCAGGGCCAGGGTCGACGGGAAGTCGTTGGGCATGAAGGGGTACGAGGTGAGGTGGCTGGCGCGCTGAGGCCGCGCCGCCACCTCCCTCTTACGACATCGTCAGGAAGCGCTGCACCAGCGAGGCCAGCAGTACGGCCAGCAGCGGCAGCGAGAACCAGAACGTGCTCTGGAGCCACTGCAACTGCCGGACGCCGGGCGCCACTGCCACCCGTACGACCTCCCGCGTCGTCAGCAGCACGATCAGCGCCAGCGCGGCCAGCGCGCCCACGACCGACCAGGGCGTCCAGGTGATCTTCGGACCCGCCGGGCCCGGTGCCGGCTTCTCGACCGGGCCGTCGGGCTGCACGCGCAGCGCGTACATCGACACGTCGGCGTTCGCCACCACCTTCCTCAGCTCGGGCCGCTGGTCGAGATGCGCGGTCAGCCGCTTCTCCCAGGTGGGCGAGTAACCCGCGTCGAGCCGCAGGTACGTCGACTGACTCCGGTTGATCATGAGGTACGAGTTCGGGCCGGCGTCCTTGAGCGACTTGACCAGGCCCGCCACGAGCACCGGATCGACAGGGGCGAGCGTCGGTACGTAGGTGACTTTCTCCATGTCCCGCGCGCCCCACGGGATGGCGGGCGTGACGTTGTCGATGGTGTCGTTGCTCATCCACAGCAGCCGCACCGACGGGTCGTCGTGCGCGTACACGAACTCCATCGCCGCGACCTCGCCGGTCCTGGTCCGCTCGAAGGACTCGTTGCCCCAGCGCGAGACGAGGAAGCCGCCCATCAGGAGCAGCCCCGTCAGTAGCGCGGCCAGCGGCGCGAGGCTCTTGCGGTCCGCATCCCGCTCCGCGGCGGTGACGCCGGTCCGCGGGAACAGCGCGAGCCCGGCCAGCAGGGCCGCGCCGGGCAGGGCGAACATGAAGACGCGCAGCGCCATTTCGCCGCCGTACGACTGCATGCCGAAGCCCAGGAACGGTACGAACGCCAGCACCAGCAGTGAGCGCTCGCGGTAGCCCGCGAAGCGCCGCCGCCACCAGCCCCAGCACGCGAAGGCCATCACGCCGCCGGCCATCGCGACCCGGACGTACAGCACCAGCTTGTGCGTCGAACTGCCGCCCTCGATACGGCCGGACACGGACGAGGTCACATTGCCGCCGACCCCGCCGACGCCCCCGAACAGCTCGTCGAAGTGCCCCGACCAGTACGGCTCGGCGAAGAAGCCGATCCAGACCGCGACCAGTACGGCGAACAGCATCGGCAGGCCCCGCAGCGTCGAGCGGCCCGCCATCACCAGGACGGCGAGCACCCCGAGCATGACGAACGGTGTGAGCTGGTGGGCGGGGACGGTGGCGGCGAAGAGCCCGACCAGGACCAGCAGCAGCACCGCCTTCTCGCGCCGGCCGGCCGGCCTGACCTCCGCCTCGCCCGGACGCCGCCTGGTCCACAGCACGCGTGGTTCTCGGAACCAGACCAGCAGGACCGCGACGAAGGCGAGGTACATCCCGTACGTGAAGCCCTGCGGCGAGAAGTAGTCCTGGCCGACCCAGCCGCTCAGGACGAAGATCCACACCCCGGCCCACTTGGCCCGCCAGCTCGCCCGCATCGAACGCACCAGCAGGAACAGCGGCGGCAGGTAGAGCACCTGCATGGCCAGGGGCCACCAGCGGATCACCGCTGACATGTCCGAGACGCCGCACGCCTCGGCGACGAAGGTGGCCAGGGCGAAGAAACCGGGCCAGCTCCAGCGAGCGTCCAGGTCGGGCACCGCCGTGCCGGTCCGGTCGATGTAGTCCAGGAAGCCGAGGTGCTGCCAGGCCGTCGGGAAGCGCGGTTCGGCCTCCAGTACGGCGGGCAGCGCGTGCAGCGACACCACCGTCGCCAGCAGGGCGACGCCCAGCAGTACTGTCCGGGGCCGGTCCAGCCACAGCAGTGAGGCGAAGGACAGTGCGAGCAGGCCGGCGCCGAGCAGCGTCGCCGCCGGGAGTACGGAGATCAGCCCGAGGCCGCCCATGCGGTCCAGGCCGGCTTCGCCGATGCCCCGCACCGGCAGCCAGTAGAGCGCCAGCGCGGCCAGGAGCAGCAGCCCGACGCCGAGTTCCGGGACGCGGGCGCGCAGGGCGCGCGGCACGGAGGTGCGGCGGGGGGCGGACGGCGCGTCGTGCGCCCGGTGGGCGGAAGCCACGGGCTCCTCGCTCGCCTCGGGAGACGGTGTGGCAGCCGGGACGGACGATGCCGACGAGGCCGGCGCCGCGGACGGGGACGACGGGGTGGACGAGGACGACGGGGTGGGGCGGAGCGACGGAATGGCCCTCGGCAGCGGGGACCTGAGCGCCCACGTGGGCCGGTTACCGGACTCACCGCTGCCGGCCACGGCGTCGGCGTGGTCGCTCCCCGCCGCGGGCGTGCCGGCGGCCGGAGTCTCCGGTCCCGGCCGCACATCGGGCCTGCGCTCCTGATGGTCGAAGTCCAGCCGCGCCCCGAGCGGCATGGTGGGCGAGTCCAGCGCCGAGCGCAGCGCCCAGCGCGTCCCGAACTCGCCGCCGGGCGCGCCTTCCCCGTCCGAACGGTCGTCACCGGGGGAGTCGCCCGCGTCGCCGCGGTCGCCGTCGACCGCCAGATCCGCCAGGTCGCCGTCCGGGGCCGCCGCGTCCGCCACCGTGGCACCCGCGGGCGGCGCCGACCGCACCACCCGGTACAGCATCACGCCCGCGACCGACGCCACGACCGCCAGGCTGGAGATCTCCGCGATCCCCGCCCCCACGAGTCCCATGCGCGGCAGCAGAAGCAGGGTCAGCCCGAGCACCAGGACGCACAGCCCGCCCTGGAGATAGGCGAGTCCGGACGTACGGCTCTGGGCGCGCAGGACCGCGAAGTACACCTCTATGACGACGCGCAGCAGCGCGCCGACGGCGAACCAGCGCAGCAGTGGCGTCGCGGCGTCCGCGTATCCGTCGCCGAACACGCCCAGGATGTACGGGGCGCCGAAGAACAGGACCGTCGCGACGGGCAGCATGATGCGCGCCATGCGGCGCAGCGCGGCCCGGCAGTTCTGGGCGAGGGTGCTCGGGTCGTGCGCGCCCTCCACCGTCAGCGAGGCGCCCATGTTGATCGCGAGCAGGTTGACCGTGCCGCCGATGGTGGTGGTGATGTAGAAGTACGCGTTGTCCTCGGAGCTGACCTGCGAGGCGACGATCACCGGCACCGCGTAGACGACGGCCAGCGAGAAGAGCGACCCCGTGTAGTCACCGGCCAGGAAGCGGCCCATCTGCCGCAGCGTCAGCGGCTGGGCGCGGTCCTCGGTCGCCGCCACGTGCTCCGGCACCAGACGCCGGAAGACCAGCCACCCCAGCGGGACCACCGACACGGCGATCGCCGCGACCCACGAGACGAAGACGCCCGCGGTGGGGACCGAGGCCGCTATCACGACCAGCAGCACCAGCTTGACGGCGGAGAAGACGGTGTTGCCGACGGGCACCCACAACGCGCTGCGCAGACCCGTCAGTACGCCGTCCTGGAGCGTGAGCAACGACCAGGCGACGACGGCCAGTACGAAGCCGAGGCCGTTCAGCGGGCCGTGCAGGAAGCTGTACGAGGGACCCCACAGGCTGAGCGTGGACAGGAAGACCAGTGCCGCGCCCGCGACCACCACGGAGCTGGCGGCGTAGGTCCGCAGGACCAGCCGCCCGGTCCGGCGCCCGGCCACCGGTATGAAGCGCGCGAGCGCTCCGGTGAGCGTCAGCGCGGTCAGGCCGGCCAGCAGCTTCATGGCTGCGATCGCCGCCGAGCCCTGGCCGACGGCGGACTCCGAGTAGTACCGGGCCGCGGCCAGCCAGAAGCTCAGACCGAGCAGCGCGCTGATGCCCGTGTTGAGCATCAGCGCGTAGGCGTTGCGGAAGAGCGGGTTCCCGCGGCCCTTCCCCGGCAGACGTAAACGGCGCCCGGGCGACGGCTGCCCCGTCGCCGGGCTCTCGGCCTGGGCGGTGGTCGTGTCAGACACGGCTCCTGCTTACCTTCCGGCTTGCCGCGCGGCCGGCCGCTCGGGCTCTGCGGACCATGGCGTACCCCTTGGTGAGGATCCGGTCCACGGCGAAGTCACGGGCGGCCGGCCGGCCCTCCACCAGTCGCTCGAACTCCTTGATGCCGGTTCCGCGCCGCACGGTCACCCGCTCCAGGGCGTACGGCCCCTGGCGCCTTTCGGCGAGGGCGTTGCCCACGGCGAGCGACTGCGCGAAGCCGGCCTCGCGCACCGTACGGCGCACGCGCCGGCTCGAGTAGCCGTACGGATAGGCGAAGGACACGGGCCGGGTGCCCAGTTCCTCCGTGAGGATCTCCCGGCAGCGGCGGGTCTCGAACCACAGTTCCCTGTCCGTCAGTTGGTCCATCTGCGGGTGCGTGTGGCTGTGGCCGCCGATCTCGGTCCCGGCGGCGGTCAGTTCCCGTACCTGGTCCCAGTCGAGCATGGTGTCGAGGGCGTCTCCGACGTCGTACGGGCCGCGCAGCCAGCCCGTCGAGACGAACACGGTGGCCGCGAAACCGTGCTTGGCGAGGGCGGGGAGGGCGTGCCGGTGCACGCCCTCGTAACCGTCGTCGAAGGTGATCAGCACCGGCCGCTCCGGCAGTGTGCCGCCGCCCCGCCAGGCCGAGCCCAGTTGCGCGGTGGTGAGCGGGGTGAAGCCGCGCTCGCCGAGCAGTTCCATCTGCTCGGCGAACGCCTCGGGAGAGACCGAGAGGCCGTACGCCGCCTTCGCGGGCCGGTGCCCCACCGCGTGGTACATCAGGATCGGAACCGGCCCCTTCACCGCGTCTCACCTCGCGCACGCGATCTACCGGAAGCCGGGCCCGGCACTGTGGCCGGGCCCGTCCACGGCACCGGAGGCGCCGGCACCGAGGCCGGGCGCGGCACCGAGAAGGCGCCCCCGCCCCTGCGCGCCCGGACGCTCCCGAGCACGTACCCGCCCGCCGCAGCCGCCACTCCGGCCACGATGGCGCCGGCCCGGCCCGCGCCGCCCGGCCGCCCGAGGGCCGCGTCGCGCAGCCCGCGGGCGACCCCGGCCGGCAGGACCCGGGTCGTGTAGCGGCGTTCGGACTCGAGTCCCTTGCCCGCGCCCACACTTCGCGCCACCAGTGCCTTCGACAGCCCCTCGGCGTACGCCCGCGACCGGAAGTAGCCGAAGCGTTCCCGGACGGCCGGGACCTTGTGGTGGATCACCGAGCGGTCGTCGATCAGCAGCACCGCGTCCGGCAGGGCCTGGGTGAGCCTGATGCACAGCTCCGTCTCCTCGCAGCCCAGCGGCCGCTTGTCGCCGTCCCTGCCGATGCCGGTGGCGAAGCCGCCCACCGCGTCGAACGCCGACTTGCGGAAGGAGGCGTTCCCGCCGAGTACGTTGCGGACCCGTACCCGTCCCGGCGGCAGGCCCCTGTACGTACAGCCGACGACCCAGTCGAACTCCTCGGGGAACCAGTCCGGTCTGCGGCCGGACGCCCAGGCGGGCACGGTCCTGCCGCCGACGGCCATCACGCGCGGATCGGCGTACGCCTCGCCGAAGTGGCGCAGCCAGTCGCGTTCGGCCACGGCGTCGTCGTCGAGGAAGGCGACGATCTCGCCGTGGGCGGCGGCGATACCGGTGTTGCGGCCCGCGGAGAGGCCGCGGGGGCCCGCGTTGGCGAGCACCCGCACCTCCTCGTCCGCTTCCTTCTCTTCCTTGTACTCCTTGCCGAGGCGCTCCAGGAGTGCCGGATTGTGGTCGACGACCAGCAGTGTCTCGGCGGCGGGCCGTGACTGGCGGCGCACCGAGTCGACCGCCGCGAGGATGTCCTCCCAGCGGTCCTCGGTGTAGACGCAGATCACCACCGAGATGTCCAGGTGGCTCAAGACATCTCTCCCCGGCTGGCACCCGGCGCGAAGACCGGCGGGCGGCGGCGTCCGGTGCGCCGCTTTCCCCGCTCCTCGAGGATCACTCTGAGAACGCGCAGTCCGTCCCGTACCGCGCTGAGGTTGCTCACGCCGTGGATACGGACGTACTCGTGGCTGGGGATCTCCTGGACCCGCAGGCCGGCCTTGACGACCCGGATGTTCATCAGGGTCTCGACCTCGAAGCCCGTGCAGTCGAGGTCGATCTTGTCGAGGCAGTGCCGCCAGAAGGCGTTGTAGCCGTAGCACAGGTCGGTGTATCGAGCACCGAACTTGGCGTTGACCACGGCGCACAGCACTCGGTTTCCGAGCTTGCGGACCGGTGTCATGTCGTCCGTGCCGCCGCCGTTGGCGAAACGCGAGCCCTTGGCGAAATCGGCCCCGGAGACGAGCGCCGACACATAACTGACGATCTCGTGGCCGTCGGCCGAACCGTCAGCGTCGATCATCACGATGATCTCGCCCGTGCACGCGGCGAATCCGCTGATCAGTGCGTCGCCCTTGCCTTTTCCACGTTGCTTGACGACCTTGATTCCGGGCCAGAGATCACGGGCCACCTGTACGGTGTCGTCGGTCGAATTCCCGTCGACCAGGATCACTTCGTGGATCCAGTCGGGAAGGGTCTTGAAGACGTACGGCAGATTCTCCGCCTCGTTCATGGCGGGGATCACGACGCTCACCGGCGGCGCAATGGCGAGATGTGAGGAGACCGGACGGTAACTGCCGGACATTAACGGATCTTGGCCCTCGATCGCAGGGCGGAGGAATGAGCTCATGAGTCTTTTCCCTCTCCACCGGTGGACCGCCCGCCCCCGGGCGGTCCGGATGAGTTTCCGGTTCGAAAGGGGGGTTCTCACCCAGCCCATGACGGAATGCGACCCCGTACTGGCCGGACGAGCAGGCACAGCTCTCCCGCGCGGCACGCGACTCGGCACAGTACTGATCGCCGAGCACGACCCCCCTACCGCGCCCCGCACCGGGCCCCATCGCGACGCTTGAGCCCTCCCCTAGAGCCGCTTTGCATGATGGACCGTTGCGGGTGGATGTACGACGGTATTGATGATTGGGACTGTATGGCAAGACCTGGAACGTGGCCTCACTTTTTTACGTCTTTGACACGGCATTGACGGTCACATACGGAACCGTCCCGATCGGAATTCACCGATCCGTTTGAGCAATTTATCGGCCGGCTCGAACAGTTCCGGCCGTTCGACGACCGTATTGCGCAGAGCCCGGACCGGAGCACGGTGCGCCCAGTGCCCGAGTGCCACCGGATGACGTCGCATCATCCACCCCTCCGACACCATGATTTCGCGGGTCTTGAGGGAGTCCTTGTACTCTTTCTGGCCGCGGCCCAGATCGATGTACGCGATGCCGTCGGCGGCCGCCGCCTCGGCGATACGCAGGTGCATGAGCAGGCCGGGCGAGAATTTCGCGAACTCCGGATCATAGGCCGGAAACCAACAGCACATGATCCTTTCCGAACGCGGGCCGAAATGCGCGGCGATCGGCCGGCCGTCCGCGTAGAGCACCGAGAGCAGGCCACTGAAGGACGGGGTCCTGGTGTGGAACAGATGCTCGACGAGCCCGATGATCCAGGGCTGGGTGAAGCGGTCGCTGCGACCGGTCCTGCGGTACTGCGCCGACTTCCAGCGCATCAGCGTCCGCAACGCGGCCGGATCGCGCTCGTCGTGCACGTACGTCAGCTCGCCGACCGAGCGGATCAGCTTGCGCTCCTTGGCGAGCGTCGACTTGACGAACTTCGGCGAGTTCTTCCGCAGGTGCGCCAGGTACGCCTCGTAACCGTCCTGCGTGTCGATCACGGGCGAGGGGAACGTGCCCGTGACGCCTTCCTGGAACGCCGTCTGCCCCTGCGTCAGGTGATCGAACTCCCACACCGCGAGCCCGCACGCCCGCAGCAGCTCCCGAGCGTCCCACGCGAAGCCGGGTCTGTGCACCAGACCCTGGCTGTCGGAGACGCCGAGACCGATGGCCCGGCCGACGCCGGTGGTGGATCTGTGATGCGGGAAGAAGGCTGCGGGCTCACCGTCCTCCCGTACGACGGCGATCCGCACGCCGCGCCGGTACCGGCCGAGCGCCAGTGTGAACTCGGGGGAGAGGAAAGGGTTCGCCAGTTCCGGTGAACCGTGGAGGTGGGCCTTGGACTGCATGGCGGTCCAGGCCGCCAGGTCGGCGGAGCCGAGCTCGCCGGGGCGGTGCACGCTGATGTCCATGTCAGGATGTCCGCCTTCTCGGCTCGGAGCCGCCGGGCCGCCGTACCAGCGTCAACAGGAAGAGCAGGGCGCTGATTCCGGCGATCGCCGCGGCCCCGCCCTTGATCGACCAGATGTGTGTGGCCAGCATCGCCTGGGCGACCAGCAGGTTGAGCGCGACGGCTCCGGCCGCCGATGCCACCAGGCGGCCCAGGGGCTCCATGCCCCGGAGCCCCGCGGCCACGGCGAAGCCCGGCGCCACGAGCAGGAAGAAGAGGGTCAACGGCGCGCGCAGTGGCGACGCCAGGTCGGTGAGCGCCAGGGCGGCGCCCACGGCCGACACGGCGAGCGCCGCGCCCGCGAGAACGGGCAGCGAGTCCGCGAGATGCGCTGATGGCTTGTTATCGATGGTCTGCATTGGCGACTTTGCCCCCCGAAGCGCCGGATGCCGGGCTTCAATGTCGCTCAGCCCACTCGGGCGCGTCAAGGATGCGGAGGGATTGTGTGGAAGATCCCTGACGAAAGTTCTTGGCATGGACACTTCCGGTGATGTATGGGGACTGCTACGACAGTTGAGGCGGAAATCCTGCTAAGGGAGGTTCCATGAAACTGTCCCGAATCGCGGCGTTCTCAACCTCACTCCTGCTCACCGCGGCCCTCGCCCTCACCGGGGCGAGCGCGGCGCAGGCGGCCCAACAGGCCGAATCCCTGGACTATGTGGCCCTCGGCGACTCCTACTCCTCGGGCGTCGGGGCCGGCAGCTACATCAGCGGAAGCGGCGACTGCAAGCGCAGCTCGCGGGCCTACCCGGCCCTGTGGGCGGCGTCCCATTCACCCTCGACGTTCGCGTTCACCGCTTGCTCGGGTGCTCGTACAGGTGATGTGACAGCAGGTCAGCTCGGCCCTCTCGGCTCCGCGACCGACCTCGTCTCCCTCACCGTCGGCGGCAACGACGCCGGCTTCGCGGACGTCATGACGACGTGCGTGCTCCAGTCCGAGTCCACCTGCCTCGCCCGGATCGCCCAGGCGCGCGCCTATGTGGACTCCACCCTGCCCGGCAAGCTCGACTCCGTGTACTCGGCGATCAGAGCCAAGGCCCCCGCGGCGCACATCGTCGTACTCGGCTACCCCCGCTTCTACAAGCTGTCCGGCAGCTGCATCGCCGGTCTCAGCGAGAGGGAGCGCTCCGCGATCAATGACGCCTCCGACTACCTCAACACCGCCACGGCCAAGCGCGCGGCGGACCACGGCTACACCTTCGCGCAGGTTTCCCCGGCCTTCACCGGTCATGAGATCTGCTCGCCGGCGCCGTGGCTGCACAGCGTGAAGTGGACCAACATCGGCGAGTCGTACCACCCGACCGCGGCCGGTCAGTCGGGCGGCTACCTGCCCGTCTTCACCTCCGCTGCCTGACCAGCGCGCTCGCGGTACCGCTCGCGGTGTAGGAGGCCCCGCCGGTCGGGGTCTCCTGCTCGCAGGTCACCGAGAACGGGACGGAGTTGGAGGTGGCCCGCACCGGGCTCCTGACCTCCACGCTCATCTCGTCGTGGTGCGTCCCGTCCTCTTCGTACGTCAGCTCCGTGTGGCTGACCTGCTTCGACTTCTCCTCGCCCGCGCCGAATGCCAGCGTCTTCCACTCGGACCCGGAGGACTCGCCGCTCCCGGTCACCCACCGGTAGCCGACCTCGGCGGGGACGCGTCCGACCGTGATCGTCGCGCTGAACGAAGGCGCCTGCGCCTCCGGCGGCGGGCAGGTCCCCGTGTAACTCCCTTGCACCGCCGTGACGGTGACCTTCACGGACTGGTGCGGTGGCGGGGTGGTCGTACCCCCGTTGCCGCCGCCGTTGTTCCCGGTCCCGCCTCCTGTGGTGCCGCCGCCGGTGTCCCCGCCGGTACTGGCGCCGCCGTCCGTCCCCCCGCCGTCCGTCCCCCCGCCGTCGGTGCCTCCGCCGTCCGGTCCACCGCTGTCGTCGCTCCCGCCGGAGCCGGAGCCGGAGCCGGTGCCGCCTCCGTCGCCGCCGCCGGTGGTCGCGCTGGACGAGGCGCCGCCCGACGGGGTGCCCGGGTCGTCGTCGGCGTTCATCAGCGCCCAGGTGATGCCCCCGGCGGTGAGCAGCAGCGCGAGCGCCGCCGCCACCAGCACCGCGACGCTCCGCCGCGACCCGTCCCGGGTCGCCGTGCCGGCCGTCGTCGCCGTGGGGAGAGGCCGAGGCGTAGGGGCGGGTGTGGGGCCGCCGTATGCGGAGGCCCCCGCGACCGGCGTGGAGCCCGTGATCGTCGGGCTGTACGGACCGGACGCGACCGGCACGGCACCGGTGTGCGGCGTACCCCCGGACCCCGCGATCCGCAGCATGCGCTCCGCCTCCCCGGCGGACATCCGCTCGGCCGGCTCCTTGCGCAGCAGCCCCTCGATCACCGGCGTCAGCGCGCCCGCCCGCGCCGGGTGCGGCAGTTGCTCGTCGACCACCGCTCGCAGGGTGGAGAGCGGGGTGTCCTGACGGAACGGCGAGTTGCCCTCGACGGCGGCGTACAGCAGCACTCCGAGCGACCAGAGGTCCGACTCCGGCCCCGGCGTGCGCCCCATGGCCCGCTCCGGCGCCAGGAATTCGGGTGACCCGATCAGTTCGCCGGTCATCGTGAGCGCCGAGGTGCCCTCGACCATCGCGATGCCGAAGTCCGTCAGTACGACGCGGCCGTCATTGGCGATCAGTACGTTGCCGGGCTTCACGTCACGGTGCAGGACGCCCGCCTCGTGCGCCGCCCGCAGCGCCGCCAGGACCTCGGTGCCGATCCGCGCGGCCCGCTGCGGAGGCATCGGCCCTTCCGCGTCCAGTACGTCGGAGAGCGAAAGCCCGCGCACCAGTTCCATGACGATCCACGGGCGGCCCTCCTCGGTCGCCACGTCGTACACGGTGATGACGTTGCGGTGGGAGATACGGGCCGCCGCCCACGCCTCGCGCTCCAGGCGCGCGTACAGGCGCTGTCCGTCGGTGGCGCCGAGGCCGGACGGCGCCCTGACCTCCTTGACGGCGACCTCGCGGCCCAGGACGTCGTCGCGGGCGCGCCACACGACGCCCATGCCGCCCTCACCCAGCGGTGCCAGCAGGCGGTATCGGCCCGCGATCACCCGCTGCTCGTTGCCCGGCTGTCCGTTCACTGGCGAGCCCCCTATCCGCAGCAGAGCGGCATCGCGGTGGAAACCACTCCAAGTTAGCTCAACTCCGGTCCGCTGCCGCCCCCTTGGACGTCAATCCGCCCATGCGGAGGACGGTGGCGCACGAACTGTCCAACTCGCCCTGGAATCAGACGTATTCGGAGAGTAATCGCCAGTCGGCCGTCAACCCCCGTACAGGGGTGGTGAATCACACGGGCGGGATACACGAGTGTCTCGACGGGACGATAGGGTTAACCTGCCCGGGCCGGGTGCCCTCGTACGGGTGGGGAGTGACATGGAACAGATAACGGTGCGCAGCAGGCCTCGAGTGCCTGCGATCACATGCGGGAGCGGTGCGACCAGTTCGCGCCTCGACCGCCATCTCGCGGTGCTCGGCGGACCAGCCGTCCCGCACGGTGAGACGGCCGAGGCGACGCTGCTGATGCGCGAGCTCACGTCACGTGATGTCGCGCACTCGCGGACGAGCAGGAGCGCGCGGGTCTCGCTCTTCGCCCCGCTGCGACGGCTGCGTCGATCGCTCTTCGGCAGCCGCCACTGACGCGGGCACACCGGCGGTGCGGACGCGCTCAGGCGATCACACCGTCCCGGCGCAGCGCTGATATCTGTACGTCCGTCATCCCCAGGCCGTGCAGCAGCGCATCGGTGTGCTCGCCGAGTGCGGGAACCGGGCCCATCACCGGGTCCGCCCCGCCCGGCATCGTGATCGGCGGCAGCAACGCCCGCAGCGGCCCTGCCGGCGAACCGATCTCCCGCCAGCGGTCGCGGGCCTCCAACTGCGGATGCGCCGCCACGTCGGCCACCGTGTTCAGCCGCGCGCAGGCGATCCCGGCCGCCTCCAGCGCCGCGATCGCCCCCGGCGTATTCATCACCCCCAGTGCCTCGGCCACCACCGAGTCCGTCTCGGCCCGGTTGCGCGTACGGGCGGTGTTCGTGGCGAAGGCAGGGTCGTCCGCCAGCTCCGGCCGCCGGAGCACCTGTTCGGCGAGACGCCGCCACTCCCGGTCGTTCTGGACCGACAGCAGCACCTGACCGCCGTCCGCCGTCGGGTAGGCGTTGTACGGCGAGATGACGGCGTGCGCCACCCCGGTGCGCGCCGGGGCCTCACCTCCGTGCATCCCGTGGTGCAGCGGGTGCCCCATCCACTCACCGAGCGCCTCCAGCATCGACACCTCGACCGGCCCGCCGAGTCCGGTGGTGGCGCGCCGCAGCAGCGCCGCCAGAACCCCCGAGAAGGCGTACATGGCCGCCGCGATGTCGGCCGCCGGGATCCCGGCCTTGACCGGCTGCTCGGGGGTGCCGGTCACGGACACCAGTCCCGCCTCGCACTGGACGAGCATGTCGTACGCCCGCTTGTCGGCGTACGGCCCCTGGGCGCCGTAGCCGGAGATGTCGACGGCGACCAGGCGGGGGTGCGTCGCGCACAGGGTCGCGGCGTCCAGCCCGAGCCGCGCCGCCGCCCCGTGGGCGAGGTTCTGCATGAACACATCGGCGTCTGCGACGAGTTGCCGCACGAGGGCGAGACCCCGCGGGTCCTTGAGGTCGACGGCGAGGGACTCCTTGCCACGGTTGCACCACACGAAGTGCGAGGCGAGGCCGCGGGCGGCGGTGTCGTAGCCGCGGGCGAAGTCGCCGCCGTCGGGGCGCTCGATCTTGATGACGCGTGCGCCGAGGTCGGCGAGCTGGCGTGTGGCGAAGGGTGCCGACACGGCTTGTTCGACGGCGACGACGGTGATGCCGTCCAGGGGCAGGGGCTGAGTGCTCATGAGAGAACTGACTATCGTGTACGTCACACCTTTGTCACTCGGACATGTTGGCGGAGTGCCGCCCGGGACGCGTGTGCGAATCGGCCGACGCGTACAACACGGCCCCGGCTAGAGCAGCGCGAACTGACCCTCCGGGCCCTCCTCCTGGTGGTCCAGGACCGACGCCGGGCGCCGCGCCGCCTCCGGCACCGGCAGCACGCCCGCCTGCGCGAGCTCACCGCGAGTGATCCGCTCGCCGCCCCGCAGCGCCTCGCGGCCCGCGTCCAGCTCGGCCAGCAGCGCGAGTACGGTGATCAGCTCGAGCAGGTCGGACGTCCACTCCTTGGGCCAGGCCGCGGGGCGGATCGCCTCCAGGGAGCCCGGCTCGGCCGGTGCCGTACGCCGCTCGAACCACGTCTCCAGCACCCGCACCCCACCCGTGTGAAAGTCCCAGGCGGCGGCCGGTACGGGCGAGACGCGGCCCTCCCCGAGATGCAGGACCTCCTCCTGCGCGTCGTACCGCAGCGCGGACGGCCACGCCGGGACGGCGGACCGGACGTACGGGCGGCGGCCTCCCGGCAGCCGGGGACGCTGCCCGGCCCGGGCGCCCCGCACCTGCACCGCGGTCGTCCGCCGCCCCAGTTCCACACCCGCCGCCCACACGTCCGCCTCCGCCGGCAGCGGCACCACCGCGCCCGCCGGTGACCCCTGCGCCGCGGTGACCGCCCAGGCCAGCACGTCGCCGGCGGTGACCTCGTGCCGGTAACGCCCGCTCAGCAACGGCAGCAGCCCCGGCGCCAGGTTCGGTTCGCGGCCGCCGGGGCGGCGGTACAGCGGGCGGATGCGGCCGGGGCGCCCGGTGGGGGAGCGGCCGTCCGGGAGCAGGGCGCCGACCAGCAGAGCGGGCCCTGCCGCCGGGCCGGGCACGTACCCCTGCTCCAGGGCGAAGAGCTGGTCCGAGTCGTCGGTCACCCGCCACAGCTCCGGCCGGGCGGCGTCGATCAGCCGGTGGTCCGGGATCAGCCACTGCTCGTCGAAGGGGCCGTGCAGCACGCGGACCGGGTCGGGGCAGGGGCCGCTCTCGCGTGCGAGGCGCCCCGTGCCGGTCCGCTGCCCGGGCAGCGCGGCGACCGAGGTGCGTGTCGTACGCGCCCGGGTGGCCCCGAAGAGCTCCTCGCGCCCGGCTCCCTCCGCCCGTACGAACGTGTCCCAGCGGGCCCGCAGCGTACGGCTGTCCGGCGCCAGCACCCAGTCGCGCCCCAGCCGCAGGGGCGCCACCGACCAGGGCATGAGATCCCCGAGCAGCGGGGCGTCCAGGGCGTCCGGGTCATCCGGGCCTTCCAGGGCACCGCGGGCGTCGGACCGCGTCGCAGGCGTGCGGGCAATCATGCGGGCATCGTAACGGCGCCGCCGGACCGCGAGTCAGTACGCGGCAACGGCATCAGGGGGCGGCAGCGGGCATCAGTGGGCGTCCACCGTCACGGAGAAGGAGAAGCGGTCGCCCCGATACCGGATGCGCGCCACGTCCACGACCCGGCCCTCCCGGTCGTACGTCACTCCCGTGTAGTGCAGGATCGGGCTCAGCAGCGGGACTTTGAGCAGGTCCGCCGTCTCGGGGTCCGCGAGCCGCGCCTCGACCGTGTCCGTGATCTTGCTGATACGTATGCCCACGACGTCCCGCAGCACCTTCGTCATCGGCCAGCGTTCGAGATCGGCGAGGTCGAGCCCGGCGGCGACATCCGGCCGTACGGCGTTCTCCGCCCAGTTGGTCGGCTCACCGCTCTCGCCGTCGCAGCGCAGCCGCCGGTAGGTGACGACCTCGTCCGCGTCCGGGAAGTACTCGACCAGTTCGCCGGGCACGGGCGTGGGCCCGTGCCCCAGGATCGTCGTCGACTCCCCGGACTGCTGAGCGACGATCGCGTCGATCGAGCCGAGCAGCCGGCGCGGGGCGCCGCGCCGGGCGCCCGGCTCGATGAACGTGCCGCGCCGCCGGTGCCTGCTGATCAGGCCCTCGGCCTCCAGCTCCTTGAGGGCCTGGCGCATGGTGAGCACGCTCACGCCGTAGTGCGTCGCGAGCTGTTCCTCGGTGGGCAGCCGCAGTGACGCCTCCGGCGTGCGGCCCAGTATGGAAGCGCGCAGGGACTGCGAGACCTGGTACCAGAGCGGCAGCTTCCGGTTCAGCACCAGGGAGTCGGGGGCGAATGCGGTCACGGTTTCATTTCTCCGTAGGTACTACGACCTGAAGTGGCGTTGCAGACCCTGCCACACGTCGTCGTACGACGTCTGGAGATGGTCGGCGCCGGCCGCCTGCGCGGTCGCCGTGACCGGCCAGCGCGTCTCGAACATGAAGGCCAGACCGTCGTCGATCTTCTGCGGCTTCAGCTCGGCGGCGCTCGCCCGGTCGAAGGTCTCACGGTCGGGTCCGTGCGCCGACATCATGTTGTGCAGCGAGCCGCCGCCGGGGACGAAGCCTTCGGCCTTCGCGTCGTACGCGCCCTCGATCAGGCCCATGTACTCACTCATCACATTGCGGTGGAAGTACGGCGGCCGGAAAGTGTCCTCGCCGACCAGCCAGCGCGGAGCGAAGACGACGAAGTCGACGCCCGCCAGGCCCGGGGTGTCGGACGGGGAGGTGAGGACCGTGAAGATCGACGGGTCCGGGTGGTCGTAGCTGATGGTGCCCATGACGTTGAAGCGGCGCAGGTCGTAGACGTGCGGCACGTGGTTGCCGTGCCAGGCGACGACGTCGAGGGGCGAGTGGTCGTACGTCGCCGACCAGAGGTTCCCGCAGAACTTGTTCACCACCTCCACCGGGCGCTCGACGTCCTCGTACGCCGCCACCGGGGCCAGGAAGTCGCGGGCGTTGGCGAGGCCGTTGGCGCCGATCGGGCCGAGGTCGGGGAGCTGGAAGGGCTGCCCGTAGTTCTCGCAGACGTAGCCGCGGGCGCTCTCGGCGAGCAGTTCGACGCGGAAGCGCACGCCGCGCGGGATCAGCGCGATGTGGCCGGGGTCGCAGCGCAGCAGGCCGAACTCGGTGCGCAGGAGCAGCCCGCCGTGCTCCGGAACGATCAGCAGCTCGCCGTCGGCGTCGCTGAACACCCGGTCCGTCATGGATGAGTTGGCGTGATAGAGGTGAATCGCCATGCCGGTGCGCTGGGTCACGTCGCCGTTGCCGCCGACCGTCCACACGCCGGCCAGGAAGTCCGTGCCGGGCGCGGGCTCCGGCAGCGGATTCCAGCGCAGCCGGTTCGGGTCGGGGACGGTCTCGGTGAAGGGCGCGCTGCGCACGTGGCCGTTGTCGGTGCGGACGAACGGGGGGTGCGCGGCCGACGGCCTGATGCGGTAGAGCCACGAGCGCCGGTTGTGGGAGCGCGGCTCGGTGAAGGCGGAGCCGCTCAGCTGCTCGGCGTACAGGCCGAGCGGGGCGCGCTGGGGTGAGTTCCGCCCGTGGGGCAGGGCGCCGGGAACGGCCTCCGAGCTGTGTTCGTTGCCGAAGCCCGAGGAATGGGCCAGCCCCTCAGCCGCTTTCCTCGCCTGCTCGATGCCGCTCATGGTCCGCTCCCGGGGTGCCGAAGGAATCCTATGGTCGACAGTAGGATTCGCGAGGCCGCGCGTCAACGGGTGCCGCACCCGTGGGCAGTGTCGGCATCATGGGCCCGTGCCTCCGACGAACCCTTTCCGCCGAGCCCCCGTGCAGCAGCGCAGCGCCGACCGGCTCGCCCGGATCCTGGACGCCTGTGCCCAACTCCTGGACGAGAGCGGCTACGAGCAGCTCAGCACCCGGGCGGTCGCCGCCCGCGCGGGCGTGCCGATCGGCTCCGTCTACCGCTTCTTCGGCAACAAGCGCGCCATGGCCGATGCCCTCGCCCAGCGCAACCTCGACCGCTACGCCGAGCGGATCGGCGGCCGCGTCGCCGCGATCCCGGATGAGGACTGGCGCGGTGCGATCGACGCCGTACTCGACGAGTACGTCGCCATGAAACGCACCGTCCCCGGGTTCCGTCTCGTCGACTTCGGCGTCCAGATCCCGTTGGGCGACCGGGCCGGCGACCCCGGCGGGGACATCGACTACCGGGTCATCGACCGCCTGGCCGACCTCCTCTCGGCCCATCTGGGGCGCACCCCGGACCTGGCCCTGCGCCGGACTGTCCTGGTCTCCGTCGAGGCCGCCGACGCCCTTCTTCAGCTGGCCTTCCGCGTCAGCCCGACGGGGGACCCGGAGCTGATCGTGGAGACCCGGGCCGTCCTGCACGCCTACCTGGCCCGGATCTTCGACTGATCCTTGCCCCTCGCCCTGTGCCCCTTGCCCCGTACCCCTTGCCCCTTGCTCCTTGCCCCTTGATCCTTCCGGTCCGGCCCTCCTCATCATGCCTACCGGTCGGTATGCTCGACTGTGCCCGCGCGCCACCGCCGCCGCCGCCCCCTGGAGGGCCCATGTCCGGTCAAGCCGAAGCCACAGCGTCCCGTACCGCCCTGCGCATCTGTCCGCTCTGCGAGGCCACCTGCGGCCTGACCCTCACCATCGAGGGCACCAAGGTCACCGGTGCGCGCGGCGACCGTGACGACGTCTTCAGCCAGGGCTTCATCTGCCCGAAGGGGGCCTCCTTCGGGGAGCTCGACGGCGATCCGGACCGGCTGACCGGGCCCCTCGTCCGCAAGGACGGCACCCTCCAGGAAGCGACCTGGAGCGAAGCCTTCGACCTCGTCGCCGCCCGGATGAGGCCGCTGATCGAGGAGCACGGGCCGCAGTCCGTAGGCGTCGTGCTCGGCAACCCCAATGTCCACACCATGGCCGGCGCCCTCTACCCGCCCGTCCTGCTCTCCCTGCTGCGCACCCGGAGCCTGTTCACGGCCAGCACCGTCGACCAGATGCCCAAGCACGTGTCCAGCGGGCTGCTCTTCGGTGACCCGTTCGCGATCCCGGTGCCCGACCTCGACCGCACCGACCATCTGCTGCTCCTCGGCGCCAACCCACTGGATTCCAACGGCAGTCTGTGCACCGCCCCCGACTTCCCCGGCAAGCTCAAGGCGCTGCGCCGCCGGGGCGGCACACTCGTCGTCGTCGATCCGCGCCGCACCCGCACCGCCAAACTCGCCGACCGGCACGTTCCCATCAGGCCCGGTACCGACGCGCTGCTCCTGGCGGCGCTCGCCCAGGTCCTCTTCGAGGAGAAGCTGACCGACCCGGGCGTCCTGGAGGAACACGTCGAGGGGCTCGCCGAAGTCCGGGAAGCGGTACGGGACTTCAGTCCGGAGGCGGTGTCGGCGGCCTGCGACATCCCCGCCGACGAGATCCGGCTGCTGGCCCGCGGTCTCGCCGCCGCGCCCACCGCCGCGGTGTACGGCCGGGTCGGCAGCTCCACCGTCGAGTTCGGAACCCTGGCCAACTGGCTCGTCGACGTACTGAACATCCTCACCGGCAACCTCGACCGCCCCGGCGGCGCGCTCTTCCCGCTCTCCGCCACCGCGCCCGCGCCCCGGCCGGCCGGGCCCGGCAAGGGATTCGCGCTCGGGCGCTGGAAGAGCCGGGTCGGCGGGCACCCCGAAGCCAAGGGCGAACTGCCGCTGGCCGCGCTCGCCGAGGAGATCGACACCCCGGGGGACGGACGGGTGCGCGCGCTCATCGCCATCGCCGCCAACCCCGTGCTCTCCGCGCCCGACGGGCTCCGCCTCGACCGTGCCCTGAGCGAGCACCTCGACTTCATGGTCAGCGTCGACCCCTACCTCAACGAGACCTCACGGCACGCCGATGTCGTCCTGCCGCCGCCTCCGCCGTCCCAGAGCGCGCACTTCGACTTCGCGTTCAACGGCTTCGCCGTGCACAACCAGGCGCGTTACACCCCGGCCGTCGTTCCCCTGGAGGAGGGACGGATGGGCGAGAGCGAGATCCACGCCCGGCTGATCCTCGCGGTGAGCGGGATGCACGGCGCCGACCCTTCGTCGGTCGACGACCTCGTCATCGAGCGCGCCCTGACCAAGGCGGTCGCCGCACCGCATTCGCCCGTCCACGGCGGTGACCCCGAGCAGCTCGCCGCCGTACTCACCGGGCGCGGCGGACCCGAGCGGCGCCTCGACCTGATGCTGCGCCTGGGCCCGTACGACCTGGTCCTGGAGGATCTGCTCGCGAACCCGCACGGCGTCGACCTCGGCCCGCTCCGGCCGCGCCTCCCGCAGGTCCTCAAGACCCGCAGCGGAAAAGTCGAGCTGCTGCCGGAGCCCATTGCCGCCGACCTGCCGCGGTTGCGCCGCGCGCTGGGCCAGCGGCCCGCGGCGCTCGTCCTCGTCGGCCGCCGCCACCTGCGGTCCAACAACAGCTGGATGCACAACATCGCGAGCCTTAACGGCGGCAGCAACCGCTGCACCCTCCAGGTCCACCCGGACGACGCGGCGCGGCTCGGTCTCATCGACGGTGCGGGCGCCCGTATCAGCGCGGAAGGAGGGGCGCTGGAGGTTCCGGTCGAGGTCACGGACACGGTGCGGACCGGAGTGGTGAGCCTGCCGCACGGCTGGGGGCACGACCGGGAAGGCGTCCGGATGGCCGTCGCCGCGGCCACCCCCGGCGTCAACGTCAACCAGCTGCTTGACGGGAGCCTGCTCGACCCGCTGTCGGGCACCGCGGTCCTCAACGGGTTCCCCGTCGAGGTAACACCCATATCGTGACCTGGGGTTTTGCGCTTATTGCTCGCGTGTCAACATCTTGTTAACGCGTCGGAACGCGACCTAACGTCATCGAACCGCCTGGTCTGGTGGGAGTTCAAGGGCGAACGTTAGGTACCCCAAATGCTGACAATCCTCGGATTCGTCATGATCGCGACCTTCCTGGTCCTGATCATGATGAAGAAGATGTCGCCGATCGCGGCGCTCGTGCTGATCCCCGCACTCTTCTGCGTGCTCGTGGGACAGGGCGCCAAGCTCGGGGACTACGTCCTCGAAGGCGTCGGAAATCTCGCGCCGACCGCCGCGATGCTGATGTTCGCCATCGTGTACTTCGGCGTGATGATCGACGTGGGTCTCTTCGACCCGATCGTGCGCGGCATCCTGCGCTTCTGCAAGGCCGATCCGATGCGGATCGTGGTGGGCACCGCCGTGCTCGCCGCGATCGTCTCGCTCGACGGCGACGGCTCGACCACCTTCATGATCACTGTCTCGGCGATGTATCCGCTGTACAAGCGGCTCGGAATGAGCCTGGTCGTGATGACCGGCGTCGCCGCCACCGCGAACGGCGTCATGAACACCCTTCCTTGGGGCGGCCCGACCGCCCGGGCCGCCACCGCGCTGAAGCTGGACGCGGCGGACATCTTCGTACCGATGATCCCGGCGCTCGCCGTCGGTCTGGCCTTCGTCTTCGTCCTCGCGTACGTGCTGGGCCGGCGGGAGCGCAAGCGGCTGGGACACCTCACGCTGGACGAGGCGGTCGAGGCGGAGGCCGAGGTGCTCGTGACGGCGGGCGGCGGTGGCGACGAGCCGCGCAAGAGCGTCGGCGGCGCCGGCGACGGCAGTGCCGCGGACGCGGACGCCGGTCCGGCGTACTCGGCGGACGGGGAGGGCTTCCAGGGGCTCGACCCGCACCGGGCGACGCTGCGCCCCAAGCTCTACTGGTTCAACGCCGGGCTCACCGTCGCACTGCTCGCCGCGATGATCATGGAGCTGTTGCCGATCCCGGTCCTCTTCCTCATCGGCGCCGCTCTCGCCCTGACGGTCAACTACCCGAACATGGCAGAGCAGAAGGCCCGTATCGCCGCCCACGCCGACAACGTCCTCAACGTCGCCGGCATGGTCTTCGCCGCCGCCGTCTTCACCGGCGTGCTCACCGGCACCGGCATGGTCGAGCACATGGCCGACTGGCTCGTCGGCGCGATCCCCGAGGCCATGGGCCCGCACATGGCGATCGTCACCGGCCTGCTGAGCCTGCCGCTGACGTACTTCATGTCGAACGACGGCTTCTACTTCGGTGTCCTGCCCGTGCTGGCGGAAGCGGGCGCCGCGCACGGAGTGTCGTCGCTGGAGATCGCCCGCGCCTCGCTGGTCGGCCAGGCGCTGCACATGTCGAGCCCGCTCGTGCCCGCCGTGTACGTCCTGGTGGGCATGGCCAAGGTCGAGTTCGGTGACCACACCAGGTTCACCGTCAAATGGGCCGCGCTCACCTCGCTGGTGGTGCTCGGCGCCGGAATCCTGTTCGGCATCATCTGATGACACACGGCAGGGGCTGGCTGCTGCGCCTCGTCATCGCCTTCGGCTTCGCGCAGGCGGCGGTGTCGATGGCGCGGCCGGCCGTCTCGTACCGCGCCCTCGCTCTCGGCGCGGACGAGCGCGCGGTCGGTGCGATTGCGGGCGTGTACGCGCTGCTTCCCCTGTTCGCCGCCGTACCGCTGGGGCGCAGGACGGACCACGGGCGGTGTGCACCCCTGCTGCCCGTCGGTGTCGTCCTGATCTCCGGCGGGTGCGCCCTCAGCGGTACGGCGGACTCCCTCGCGGCGATGGCCGCCTGGAGCGGAGTGATGGGGCTCGGGCACCTCTGCTTCGTCATCGGCGCCCAGTCGATCGTCGCCCGGCAGTCCGCGCCGGCCGAACAGGACCGCAACTTCGGCCACTTCACCATCGGCGCCTCTCTCGGCCAGCTCGTCGGGCCGGTCGCGGCAGGCCTGTTGGTCTCCGGCCACGACGGTGCGATGGCCCGTACGAGCGCCCTCGCCCTCGTCGCCTCGGCGGGTGTCGCGGCGGTGTCGTTCGCCTCGCTCTGGCGGATCGAGCACCGGGTGGAGGGCGGGCCGCGCACGGAGAGCGCGGCCAGGGTTCCCGTCCACCGCATCCTGCGCACGCGTGGCGTGCCGGGCGGGATCTTCATCAGCCTCGCGGTGCTCTCCGCGACGGACGTCCTCACGGCGTACCTCCCGGTTGTCGGTGAACATCGCGGAATCGCCCCTTCCGTCGTCGGCCTGCTGCTCAGCCTGCGGGCCGCGGCGACGATCGCCTGCCGGCTGGTGATGACGCCGATGATCCGGCTGCTCGGCCGCACCGCCCTGATGACCGTCACGTGCCTGCTCGCCGCGCTGCTGTGCGCGGGCATCGCGCTTCCCGTGCCGGTGTGGGCACTGGCGATGATGCTGGCCGTGCTCGGTTTCTGTCTCGGCGTCGGCCAGCCGCTGTCGATGACCACGGTGGTGCAGGCGGCGCCGCCGGGGGCGCGTTCGACGGCGCTCGCCCTGCGCCTGACCGGCAACCGCCTCGGGCAGGTGGCGGCGCCCGCGTCGGCGGGGCTGGTGGCCGGCGTGGCGGGGACGGCGGCGCCGTTCCTGATGCTCGCGGCGCTGCTGCTGGGCGCGTCGGCGCTCGCGGTGCGTGCGCCGGGGCCCCGGGACACGTCCGCCGCCTCCATTCCGGGTGTGCGACGGGCGCGAACGCGGCCGGTTCGCTCGGGCGGCAGACACTGACTGTCGGCCAGTCAGGTCATATCTGACGACTTCTCAGCGTTTTGACGCTTCTTCACGCCCGATATGTGACATCTAATCAGGCGATCGAGTGATCAGTACGACAATCATCTCGGCTTGAAGGAGCCCCGCATGACCACCTCGGCATCTCTTCGCTCCCACGGTGTCCGCTCGGGCACGGCCGCTCTCGCCACGCTGGCCCTCGCAGGGGTGTCCCTGTGGGGCGCGCCGGCTGCCCTCGCGGTGCCCGGCGACAGCGGAGAAGTAAAGATCCACAAGGCTGGAACCAGCTTCGGCGACAGCAAGGACCACTACGAGGTCTGTACGTTCAACCTGGCCGCGTTCAACTTCGAAACGGTGCCGCTGGTCAACTGGACGATCACCCCGCAGCCCAAGACGCCTCCCCAGCCGACCCTGACGGGCGGCATCACCATGGCGAGCGGCAGGGGTCACACCGCGGACTACTCGCTCCCGGACGGTCACTACCAGCTCAACTGGTCGTTCCCGGGCGGCGTTCCCAAGCAGAAGATCTTCAAGGTCGACTGCGCGAAGAAGCACGACAACAAGCCGGCTCCGCGCGGCGCCGTTCCCGCCGGCGGCGGCGGGGCGGCCGACGTCGGTACGGGCACGGGGGCCGGCAGCGAGGGTGACGACGGTTCGTCGCTCGGCATGGCGCCCGCACTGGTCGCGGGCGCTGCCGGAGTGGCCGGGCTGATCTTCGTCCGCCGGGCCCGTCGCCGCGCAAATGGCGCCGCGTAACACCCGCTACCGCCGCCGGCGCGGACCGAGCCGGGGCGTACGCCTCGCCATGACGGCGACCGCGACGGTGACGTTGGTGACCGGTGTCGTCCGGGGGTGCGGTGAATCGCCCCCGGACACGCCGGTCGTCACCGCCGCTCACGACACGGCCGCCCACGACACCGCCGCCAAGAACCCGGCGTCGCCACCGGTCCCGAGGCCCGTGGCGACGCCGGTGGGGACGCCGGCCGCGCCCAAGCCGGTGATCCCCTCACCGGCCGTGTCGAAGCCGGCGGTTCCCAGCCCCGTGGTGTCCAAGCCCGCGGTACCCAGCCCCGTGGTGTCGAAGCCGGCGGTTCCCAGCCCCGTGGTGTCGAATCCGGCGGCTTCGGCGCCCGTGGCGGCCAAGACCCCTCCGCCCGCGCCCGTACCGCCGAAGCCCGCGCCGCCCGGCTCGGCGGCCCCGAAGCCGGCCCCGAGGCCGGTGCCCTTGCCGGGGGCGCACGCGCCGTTGCCGTCCGCTCCTCCCGCCAGGGTGTCGGTGCCCAAGATCTCCATCGAGGCGCCGGTCGTGGGCATGGGGCTCGACCCGCAGGGCCACCTGGCCACCCCACCGGTGGACGACCCCGCACTGGTCGGCTGGTACCAGGACGGCCCGAGCCCCGGTGAGGCCGGCACCTCGCTGCTCGTCGGGCACCGGGACACCCTGACCGGCCCTGCCATCTTCCTCAACCTCAACGCACTCAAACCCGGTGATCTCGTCAACGTTGTACGGGTGGACAACCGGATCGCGGTGTTCACCGTCGACGCGGTGAAGACGTACAAGAAGGAGGCCTTCCCCGACGCCGAGGTGTACGGCAACAAGAGCGGCCGTCCGGAGCTGCGGGTGCTGACCTGCGGCGGGACCTTCGACAAGAAGAAGGGCTACGCCTCCAACGTCGTCGTCTTCGCTCATCTCACCGACGTGAAACCCGTATAGCGCTTCCTCCGCGCGCCACGGGAAACAGCCCCTCGACCCGGTGCCCGCCGGGGCGAGGGGCTTGCCGCCGCGCCCCAGCTCCCGACCGAAGGGAATCCACCATGCCGTTCCCCGGCACGTCCACCCGCCTGGCCGCCACTGCCGCGGGCGTACTCCTCGCCGTCGGCGCCCCCGCCGCGTACGCCACGCTCGGCGACGAGGCCCCGCCGTCCCACCCCGCCCCGGCCGCCGCCGCGCGGGGAAAGGCGTACGTCGAAACGCGTCTGTTCTTCGGGACCGAGCGGCCCGACGGCGGCCCGGACATCACCGACGCGCAGTTCACGCGTTTCGTCGACCGGCACGTGACCGGCAGCTTCCCGGACGGCCTCACCGTGCAGGACGGCCGGGGCCAGTGGCGGGACGCCAACGGCACGATCGAGCGCGAGCGTTCGTACGAGCTGATCCTGCTGTACCCGGCGTCCCGGGCGAAGGCCCGCGACCCGCACATCGAGCGGATCCGCGACGCCTACCGGCGCGCGTACGCCCAGGAGTCCGTGGCCCGTCTCGACGATCCGATCCGCGCCGACTTCTGAGCCACCGCTTCCTGCTCCCTCGCAGACGCCGCTCCGGTGAGCGCTATGGGTGACTTTGGGCCCTGGCGCGCAAAAACTAACAGCGCTAGTTTGGGCTCAGGACGACTACGGCAGCCCGGAGCTCTGGAGGATTTGCGATGAAGGCCCACGACGCGATGTACATCGGCGGCCAGTGGCGGCCCGCCGTCGGCCAGGACACGATCGCGGTCGTGAACCCCGCCGACGAGCAGGTCATCGGCCACGTCCCGGCCGGCACCGCCGAGGACGTCGACACGGCGGTACGGGCCGCGCGTGACGCCTTCGCCGGCTGGTCCGCGACCCCGCCCGCCGAGCGCGCCACGAAGATCGCCGCGCTGCGTGACGTTCTGGTGGCCCGCAAGGACGAGATCGCCGAGACCGTCACCGCCGAGCTCGGCGCGCCGCTCGGCTTCTCGCAGATGGTGCACGCGGGGGTGCCGATCCTCGTCGCCGGTTCGTACGCCGAACTCGCCGCGACGTACAGCTTCGAGGAGAAGGTCGGGAACTCGACCGTGCTCATGGAGCCGGTGGGCGTGGTCGGCGCGATCACGCCGTGGAACTACCCGCTGCACCAGATCGTGGCGAAGGTGGCCCCCGCACTCGCCGCCGGCTGCACGGTCGTCCTCAAGCCCGCCGAGGACACCCCCCTGACCGCCCAGCTCTTCGCCGAGGCCGTGGACGAGGCGGGCATCCCCGCCGGGGTCTTCAACCTGGTCACCGGACTCGGCCCGGTCGCCGGGCAGGCGCTCGCCGAGCACGAGGGCGTCGACCTGGTGTCCTTCACCGGCTCCACCGCCGTGGGCAAGCAGATCGGCGCGACGGCGGGCGCGGCCGTCAAGCGCGTCGCGCTGGAACTGGGCGGCAAGTCGGCCAACGTCATCCTGCCGGGCGCCGACCTGGCCAAGGCCGTCAGCGTCGGCATCGCCAACGTCATGGGCAACTCCGGCCAGACGTGCAGCGCGTGGACCCGGATGCTGGTCCACGAGGACCAGTACGACGAGGCGGTGGCCGTCGCCGCCGCCGCGGTGGCGAAGTACCCCGTCGGCGAGCGCGTCGGCCCGCTGGTCAACGCCAAGCAGCAGGCGCGCGTACGCGGCTACATCGAGAAGGGCGTCGAGGAGGGCGCACGCGTCGTCGCGGGCGGCCCCGAGGCCCCGCTCGGCAAGGGGTACTACGTCGCCCCGACCGTCTTCGCCGACGTCACCCCCGACATGACCATCGCGCAGGAGGAGATCTTCGGCCCGGTCGTCTCCATCCTGAAGTACGCCGACGAGGACGAGGCGCTGCGCATCGCCAACGGCACCGTCTACGGCCTCGCGGGCGCCGTCTGGGCGGCGGACGAGTCGGAGGCCGTCGCCTTCGCCCGCCGCATGGACACCGGGCAGGTCGACATCAACGGCGGCCGCTTCAACCCCCTCGCGCCCTTCGGCGGCTACAAGCAGTCGGGCGTCGGCCGCGAGCTCGGCTCGCACGGCCTCTCCGAGTACCTCCAGACCAAGTCCCTCCAGTTCTGAGCCGGGAGCAACGCACACCATGGCCCGCGTCCGCGCCGCAGTCCTGTCCGCCGTCGGTGCTCCCCTGGAGATCACCGACATCGACCTGCCGGAGACCGGCCCCGGCCAGGTGAGAGTCCGTCTCGCCGCCGCCGGGGTCTGCCACTCCGACCTCTCCCTGTCCAACGGCACCATGCGCGTGCCGGTCCCCGCCGTACTCGGCCACGAGGGCGCCGGCACCGTGGTCTCCGTCGGCAAGGGTGTCACGCATGTCGCCCCCGGCGACTCCGTCGTCCTCAACTGGGCACCCTCCTGCGGCACTTGTCACCACTGTGGCATCGGTGAGGTGTGGCTGTGCGCCAACGCCCTGTCCGGTGCCGGCACGGTGTACGCCCGTACCGCCGGCGGCACCGACCTCCACCCCGGCCTGAACGTCGCGGCGTTCGCCGAGGAGACCCTCGTCGCCGCCAACTGCGTCCTGCCGGTTCCCGACGGCATCCCGCTCGACGACGCGGCGCTGCTCGGCTGCGCGATCCTGACGGGGTACGGCGCGGTCCACCACAGTGCGCGGGTGCGCGCGGGGGAGTCGGTCGCGGTCTTCGGAGTCGGCGGGGTCGGCCTCGCCGTCCTCCAGTCGGCCCGGATCGCCGGGGCGGGACAGATCGTCGCCGTCGACGTCTCCCCGGAGAAGGAGGAACTGGCGCGGGCCGCCGGAGCCACCGATTTCGTGATCGCCTCGGAGACCACCGCAAGGGAGATCCGCAAGCTCACCGGCGGGCAGGGGGCGGACGTCGCGATCGAGTGCGTGGGCCGGGCCGTCACCATCCGTACGGCCTGGGACTCGACCCGTCGCGGCGGCCGTACCACGGTCGTCGGCATCGGCGGCAAGGACCAGCAGGTCACCTTCAACGCCCTGGAGATCTTCCACTTCGGCCGTACGCTCTCGGGCTGCGTCTACGGGAACTCCGACCCCGCGCGCGACCTGCCCGTCCTGGCTGAGCACATCCGCGCCGGCCGCCTCGACCTCGGCAGCATGGTCACCGAACAGATCGGCCTCGACGGCATCCCCGCCGCCTTCGACAACATGCTCGCGGGGAAGGGCGGCCGCGCCCTGGTCGTCTTCTAGGGCGCTCCCGCCCCAGCACCCCGGCCGCCTCCGCGCGGCCGGGGTGCTTGTGCTGCGCCGCGTACACGCCGTCCCGTACGGGCAATGAGGTGGCAAAAAAGTCCTACCGCCAGACCCGTTGACCTCCGTACCATCCGGTCGGTACGTTCCCGGCACATCTCGGAGCCACCCCCTCCTCCGTCCCCGCACCCACCGGAGTGTGCAGCGCATGGACACGGCATCTTCCCCGCTCACGAGCACCACGACGGCCGCACCGGTCGCCGACCGCAACCGCCGCAAGGTGGCCACGGCGGCCGCCCTCGCCTCCGCCGTCGAGTGGTACGACTACTTCGTCTTCGGTATCGCCGCCGCCCTGGTCCTCGGCGACCTGTACTTCCCGTCGGGCAGCTCGTCGGCCGGCGTGCTCGCCGCCTTCGCGACCTTCGCCGTCGGCTTCCTCGCCCGCCCCGTCGGCGGTGTCATCGCCGGGCACTTCGGCGACAAGCACGGCCGCAAGCCGATGCTGGTGCTGGCCCTGACGATGATGGGCCTGGCCACCACCGGCATCGGCCTCCTGCCGACGTACGAGACCATCGGCATCGCCGCGCCCATCCTGCTCGTCCTGCTGCGCGTGTTCCAGGGCATCGCGGTCGGTGCCCAGTGGGGCGGCGCGATGCTGATGGCCACGGAGTACGCCCCCGAGGGCAAGCGCGGCCTGTACGGCAGCCTGGTCCAGCTCGGGGTTCCCATCGGTGTGGTCACGGCGAACACGGTGTTCCTCGTCGCGGGCGCCACGACCAGCGAGAGCGCGTTCGCCTCGTGGGGCTGGCGGGTGCCGTTCTTCGTCGGCGTGCTGGTGCTGGTGCTCGCCTGGTACATCCACACGCGGGTCGAGGAGACCCCGGCCTTCCGCGAGGCGGAGCGTGCGCTGGCCGAACAGGAGAAGGGCGCGGCGCGCTCTCCGCTCCGTACGATCCTGACGAAGCACCTCGGCACGGTCTTCCTGGCGGGCGGATCGTTCGCGGTCAACACCGCGACCTTCTACATCATCATCACCGGCGTCCTCGACTACGCGACCCGCGAACTGGAGATGGAGCGCAGCGCGGTCCTCACCGTGTCGTTGTGCGTCAGCCTCACGCAACTGGCACTGATCCCCGCGTCGGCCGCCCTCTCCGACCGCATCGGCCGGCTGCGCATCTACGCCCTGGGGGCGGTGGGGCTGCTGGTGTGGGCGGTTCCGATGTTCCTGCTCATCGACACGAAGTCGCTGCTGTGGCTGGCCGTCGGGACGTTCGTGACCAGCTGCTTCCTCAGCATCATGTACGGGCCGCAGGCGGCGCTGTTCGCGGAGCTGTTCACGGCGGAGATGCGGTACACGGGGGCGTCGCTCGGCTACCAGATCGCGGCCGTGTTCGGGGGCGGGCTGGCGCCGTTCATGATGGTGCTGCTGCTCGAGGCGACCGGTACGTCGATGGCGGTGTCGGCCTACATCATCGGCCTGGCGGTCATCGCCCTGATCTCGATCAAGATCCTGGCGAACCGGGCGGCGGCAGCGGCGGCTCCGGCCGAGGCCGAGTAGGGGCGGAGCCCTGCGGGAGGCCGCCCCGCCCATCCCATCCCGTCCCGCCCCGCCCCACCCCTTCCTGAACCGGGGCGAGCCCCCAGGCCCCCCGGACGCCCTTCGGGCGGGCCTTCGGACGCCGGAGGGGCTGGAATCGCCGCTCAAGGCTCGGTTGCTCGCGCAACGGAGCACTCCCGCTCAGCGGCACCACCCAGCCCCTCCGGCCACTGAGGAGCGGGGGTCTGGGGGCGGAGGCCCGGTCCGGGAACCCCGCACCCGCCGCGCCGCCCACTACCCCCTGACCGCCCCATCGCGTCCAGCGCGACATCCGCTTCCTCCAGCGCGTCGGCCCCCGCCTTCAGCGAGTACGGACCGCACGCCCAGGCCCCTACTTCCCGTACGCGTCCGCCCACCCGTCCGCCACTGCGTACGTCGGCACGCCCGGTGCGTCCGCCTCGCCGCGCGCCACCGCCCCCGCCACATCCACCGCGTGCCGCACAGCCGCCCGGAACAGCAACGAGCCCGTGCTGACCCTGGCCACTCCCAGCTCCGCCAGACGCGCGACCGTCAACCGGCCCGGTGCGTAAAGGATGTTGATCGGGGCTTTGTACTCCGCCGTCAGGGCGGCGATGACCGGCTCGTCCTGCAGCCCCGGCACGAACAAGCCGTCCGCGCCCGCCTCCCGGTAGGCGGACAGCCGCCGCGCCGTCTCGTCGACGTGGCCCGGCAGCCAGTAGGTGTCCGTGCGCGCGTTGACGAACAGAGTCGGCGCCGCCTCTTTCATGGCGCCGATCAGCTCCCGCTGGAGGGCCAGCGGCGCGAGCGTGCCGTCCGGGCGGCCGTCCTCGATGTTCACCCCGGCCACCCCCGCCCGTACGAGATCCACCGCCAGCGCGGCGACCCCGGCCGCGTCGGCGCCGAATCCGCCCTCGACGTCCACGGTGACCGGGACCGGCAGCCGCGCCAGCCCGCGGCCGAGGCGGAGCGTCTCCTCGCGCGCCGTGCCGGTCGCGTCCGGTTTGCCGGCGGCCGACGCGACGCCGAGGCTGGTCGTCCCGATCGCGGCGAAACCGGCCTCGGCGAGCGCGGCGGCGGAGGCGTGGTCCCAGGCGTTGGGGAGGACGAGCGGGCTGCCGGGGCGGTGGTGCAGGGCGCGGAAGGCGTCGTAACGGTCCTGATTCATGCGGTGGTCTCCTCCAGAAGTACGTCGAGTACGCCGCAGGCCAGTGCGAGGGCGTGCCGGGATCCGGGACACGGGCGGATGCCGTGGCCGAAGGGGGCGTCTGCGGACGCCAGGTCCAGGGGGACTTCGGTGCCCTCGGGGAGGGGCCGGCCGTGGAGCGCCGCCCCGGCGGCGGCGACGCGCCGGGTGCCGGGAACGGGCGGGGACAGACGGAGGGTGTCGGCCACCAAGTCGTCGACCGCACGGCCGGGTCGGCGGTCTGCGGACAGGGCCAGGGCCTTGACGATCAGGGCGGCGGTGGCGTCGCAGGTCTGCACGAGCAGGCCGATCCGGTTCGCGACGCTCTCCGGTTCGCCGTCCGGCAGCAGGCCGACCAGGGTGCGCACGCCCTCGTCCGCGCGCGCCATCAGCTCCGGCGTGGCCCCCGGCCGGTACGCCGCCGCCACCGCACGCGTCGCGGCGACGACCTCCCCGCGTGCGCCGAGGGAGGCGCCGAGAACGGCCACCGGGACAAAGGGCGCCTCGTCCGGCGCCGCGGTCCGCCGGGTCAGGACGGCGGCCGCTTCCCGCAGCCGCCGGGGGTCGAGGCGCCCCAACTCGCCCTCGGCGAGGGCCCGGCGCCGGGCGTGCACGGAACCGTTGCTGAAGCGGGCCACGGCGCCGCGCAGCCAGCGCATGGTTCCGGGTGCGCCGCCGGAGGGCGCTTCCGGCACGAGGAACCGGGGGTCGGAAAGCACGGCACGGGTGTCCGGTGCGGGCGTCGTCATGCCGCTGAACGTAACGCGGTGACGCTTCGGCCACCGCCGAACTGTGCGCGGGCGAGGCGGGAAGGGCCCCACAGGAGCCCGCCCGCTCCGCCACTCCCTACGCGCCCAGCGTCCCGCGCTCCACCCCCAGTACCTCGCCCAGCGCCAGCTCCCCGTCCCGGGTCACCTTCACCGCCCGCTCGGAGCCGATGCGTACGCACCACCCGGCATCCAGCGCGTGACGGCACAGCGCCGCTCCCGCCACTCCGGCCAGGTGCGGACGGCGTTCGGTCCAGTCGAGGCAGGACCGCACCAGGGGGCGTCGGCCCGTGCGTTCCAGGGTGATGCCCAGCGCGCCGAACCACCCCAGCCCCTCGTCCGTGAGGGCGAACCCCGCGTCCTGCCGCAGCAGGCCCCGCTGCGTCATCGCGTCGGTGATCACGATGCCGAGCCGCCCGGCGAGGTGGTCGTAACACGTGCGGCCCCGTGCCATCGCGCTGCTCGCACTCGCCGCCCGCAGCGAGCGGGGTGTATCGCTGCGCCCGCCGGGCGGTGGCGCCACCTGCGCGGCGAGGTCCTCGACCAGGGCGGCCGTCCCCGGGTCCGCGAGGCGGACGTACCGGTGCCTGCCCTGTCGTTCCTCGGTGAGCAGGCCGCCCCGGACGAGCTTGCCGAGGTGCTCGCTCGCGGTCGAAGCGGCCACCCCCGCGTGGCGCGCCAGTTCGCCGGCCGTCCAGGCCCGCCCGTCGAGCAGCGCCAGACAGAACGAGGCCCGGGTCTCGTCGGCGAGGAGCGCGGCGAGGGCCGCGAGCCGGCCCGCGGCGGATACCGGAGAGCGAAGGGACGTGGGAGGTGGACGAGACGTCACGCATGCCGGGGGGTCGTGTGCCATGGTGCCAGGATCCGTCAGTGATCCTGCGGCGTCTGCCGAACCGTCCTCAGCTGCTCGTACTGCAACGCCAACCCTTCGATCAGCGCCCGCAGCCCCGTCTCGAACGCGCCCTCGTCGACCTTCTGCCGCCGCTCCGCGAGCAGATGCGCCTGGCCCAGGTGCGGGTAGTCCGCCGGGTCGTACGCCGCTTCGTCGTCGACGAACCCGCTCGCGAACGAGCCGAGCGCCGAACCGGTGATGAAGTACCGCATCAGCGCCCCGATGTACGTCGCCTGGGCCGGCGGCCACCCCGCCCTGACCATCGCCCCGAACACGGCGTCGGCGACCCGCAGGCCGGCCGGGCGCCGCCCGGGTCCGCGCGCGAGCACCGGAACGATGTTGGGGTGCTCGGTGAGCGCCGCCCGGTAGGAGACGGCGTAGTCGTGCAGCGCCGTCCGCCAGTCGCGGCCGTCCGCCGGGTCGAACATCGTCAGGTCGACCTTGCTGCTCACCCCGTCGGCGACGGCGTCGAGGATCTCGTCCTTGTTGTGGAAGTGGTTGTAGAGGGACGGCCCGCTGACGCCGAGCACGGCCGCGAGCCGCCGCGTGGAGACCGCGTCGAGCCCTTCCGCGTCCACGAGCGCGCTCGCCGCCCCGACGATGCGGTCACGGCTGAGGAGGGGCTTGCGCGGTCGGGCCATGCGGCACATAGTAGGCCCGTCAACAAGAAACTAGCGGTGCTAATTAAAAGTGGGGTGCCGGGATGAATCTGGAGCTCAGCGAGGAGCAGTCCGCCGTGCGGCAGCTCGCCAAAAACTTCACCGACCGCGAGATCACTCCGCACGTCGTCGCGTGGGACCGGGCCGAGAGCGTCGACCGCGCGATCGTGAAGAAGCTCGGCGCGCTCGGCTTCCTCGGCCTGACGATCCCCGAGGAGTACGGAGGCTCCGGCGGCGACCACCTCGCGTACTGCCTCGTCACCGAGGAACTCGGCCGCGGCGACTCCTCGGTGCGCGGCATCGTGTCCGTCTCGCTCGGCCTGGTCGCCAAGACCGTCGCGCACTGGGGCACCGAGGAGCAGAAGCGGCAGTGGCTGCCCGGTCTCACCTCGGGCGAGCTGGTCGGCTGCTTCGGGCTCACCGAGCCCGGCACGGGCTCCGACGCGGGCAGCCTCACCACCCGCGCCGTACGGGACGGCGACGACTACGTCATCAACGGCTCCAAGATGTTCATCACCAACGGCACCTGGGCCGACGTCGTGCTGCTCTTCGCCCGCTCCACCGATGCCCCCGGCCACAAGGGCGTCTCCGCGTTCCTGGTCCCCACCGGCACCCCCGGCCTCACCCGCCGCGAGATCCACGGCAAGCTCGGCCTGCGCGGCCAGGCCACCGCGGAGCTCTTCCTGGCGGACGTACGGGTCCCCGTCTCCGCGATGCTGGCGCCCGAGGGCAAGGGTTTCTCGGTCGCCATGTCGGCGCTCGCCAAGGGGCGCATGTCGGTCGCGGCGGGGTGCGTGGGCATCGCCCAGGCCGCCCTCGACTCGGCGCTCACCTACGCCACCGAGCGCGAGCAGTTCGGCAAGACCATCGCGCGCCACCAGCTCGTGCAGGAACTGATCACCGACATCGCGGTGGACGTGGACGCGGCCCGCCTGCTGACCTGGCGCGTAGCCGACCTGATCGACCGCGGTCAGCCGTTCGTCACCGAGGCGTCCAAGGCGAAGCTCTTCGCCTCCGAGGCCGCCGTACGGGCCGCGAACAACGCCCTCCAGGTGTTCGGCGGCTACGGCTACATCGACGAGTACCCGGCCGGGAAACTGCTGCGCGACGCCCGCGTGATGACGCTGTACGAAGGCACCAGCCAGATCCAGAAGCTCGTCATCGGCCGTGCGCTCACCGGAGTCTCCGCGTTCTGAACCCGCTTGTGAGGGCCTGACTTAAGCTCCGTGGGATGACGACGACGAAGAAGCAGCGCTGTGCCGTCCTCGACGACTACCAGGGCGTGGCGCTGACCACCGCCGACTGGTCCCCCGTCAGCGGCGCGGTGGAAGTGACGTCGATGCGGCGGCACTTCACCGTCGAGGACGAGCTGGTCGCAGCGATCGGCGACTGCGAGATCGTCGTCGTGATGCGGGAGCGTACGCCCTTCACCGACACACTGTTCGCCCGGTTGCCCCGCCTCCGGCTGCTGATCACCTCGGGCATGCGCAACGCGTCCGTCGACCTCGACGCCGCCGCGCGGCACGGCGTCACGGTGTGCGGGACGACGAGCAACTCCGAGCCGCCCGTCGAGCTCACCTGGGCGCTGATCCTCGGGCTCGCCCGCCAAGTGGTCCCGGAGAACAACGCCCTGCGCGAGAACGGCCCCTGGCAGAGCACGGTCGGCACCGACCTGTACGGCCGCCGCCTGGGCCTGCTGGGTCTCGGAAAGACCGGGAGCAAGGTGGCCCGGATCGGCCAGGCCTTCGGCATGGACGTGATGGCCTGGAGCCAGAACCTGACGGCCGGGCGCGCCGACGCCGCGGGTGTCCGGCTCGCGGCCACCAAGGAGGAGCTGCTCGAGAGCAGTGACTTCGTCTCGGTCCATCTGGTACTCGGCGACCGGACCCGGGGACTGATCGGCCAGGACGAGCTGAAGCGGATGCGGCCCTCGGCGTACCTCGTCAACACCTCCCGCGCCGCCATCGTGGACCAGGCGGCACTCGCCCGGGCGCTGCGCGACGGGTGGATCGCCGGTGCCGGCGTGGACGTGTTCGACACGGAACCGCTGCCCGACGGGCACGCGTTCCGCTCGCTGCCGAACCTGCTCGCCACGCCGCACCTCGGCTATGTGACCCACCGCAACTACCGTGCCTACTACGAGCAGGCGGTGGAGGACATCGCCGCCTTCCTGGCGGGAAACCCGGTCCGGCGGCTGAGTATCTGAGGTAAGTACGCAAGCGGATGTGACGCGCGCCGCAGCCGTCCATGCTGTCGTCATGAGCGACACACCGGTAAAGCAGCAGAGCACGACGGCGTATTACGGTCAGGCGGTCGCCGCGTTCATGGTGGCCCTGGGAGCCGTGGGGCTCGGCATCCTCTACATGGACGCCGACCCCTGGGTGCGGGCCTTTCTCGGCATCGGCGTTTTGTACCTGGTGACCTCGGCCTTCACCCTCGCCAAGGTCATCAGGGACCGGCAGGAGGCCGGGCAGATCGTGAGCCGCGTCGACCAGGCCCGCCTGGAGAAGCTCCTCGCCGAGCACGACCCCTTCCAGAAGCTCTGAAAGCACCGAGCGAGCTCTAAGCGCTTGCTCACCTTCGGGGTATGGTGTTCGTTCCTGTCGGACGGAAGGGGCGAGTCATGAGTGCGGCGGACGAGATGACCGACGGCGTGGACATGCCGTGGGGCGAGGTCACCCCCGAGGCGGCCAGAAAGCTGCTGGTCGCCGCCGTCGAGGCGTTCGCCGAGCGTGGTTACCACGCGACCACGACCCGTGACATCGCGAGTCGCGCCGGGATGAGCCCGGCGGCGCTCTACATCCACTACAAGACGAAGGAAGAGCTCCTTCACCGGATCAGCCGCATCGGTCACGACAAGGCCCTGGAGATCCTCCGGGCCGCGGCGGACGGGCCGGGCTCGGCGGCCGAGCGGCTGGACGGTGCCGTGCGCTCCTTCGTCGTCTGGCACGCGGAACGGCACACCACGGCGCGCGTGGTCCAGTACGAGCTCGACGCGCTCAGTGACGAACACCGCGCCGAGATCATCGAACTGCGGCGCAGCAGCGACGCCGCCGTACGCCGCATCCTCAACGACGGCGTCAAGGCCGGGGAGTTCGACGTCCCGGACGTCCCCGGCACCACGCTCGCGGTGCTGTCGCTGTGCATTGACGTGGCGCGCTGGTTCAACGCCCAGGGGCGCAGGACGCCCGACGAGGTCGGCGAACTGTACTCCGACCTCGTCCTGCGGATGGTCGCCGCCCAGAAGTAGCGAACGGGGAGCGGCCGGCTCAGAAGTAGTAGCGGGACACCGACTCCGCCACGCACGCCGGCTTGTCGCCGCCCTCGCGCTCCACCGTGACGACGGCCGTCACCTGTACGCCGCCGCCCGCCTCGGTGACGTCCTTGAGCACCGCCGTCGCCCGCAGCCGGGAGTCGACCGGCACGGTGGACGGGAAGCGCACCTTGTTGCTGCCGTAGTTGATGCCCATCTTCATGCCCTCGACCCGCAGGATCTGCGGGACGAGCGCCGGCAGCAGCGACAGCGTCAGATAGCCGTGCGCGATCGTCGTGCCGAAGGGGCCCGCCGCGGCCTTCTCCGGGTCCACGTGGATCCACTGGTGGTCGCCGGTCGCCTCGGCGAACAGGTCGATCCGCTTCTGGTCGACCTCCAGCCACTCGCTGTGTCCCAACTGCTCGCCGACCCCGGCGCGCAGCTCCTCGGCGGAAGTGAAGATCCTCGGCTCTGCCATGTCCCGGCCCCTGCCTCTCGTGCGGCTGCCCATTCGAGTACTCACGCGCTGTCTAAGCGCTTGCTCAGCATGGTTCGGCTCCTGTGTTCTGTCAACGGATGCCCAGTAGGGTTCGAGGAGTGCCGCAGATACCAGAGAAGATCCACGAGCTCACGGTCGGCCAGCTGTCCGCGCGCAGCGGCGCCGCCGTGTCCGCCCTCCACTTCTACGAGTCCAAGGGTCTGATCAGCAGCCGCAGGACCGCGGGCAACCAGCGGCGCTACGGCCGTGACGCGCTGCGCCGTGTCGCCTTCGTGCGCGCGGCCCAGCGCGTCGGCATCCCGCTCGCCACGATCCGCGACGCCCTGGCCGAACTTCCGGAGGAGCGCACGCCGAACCACGAGGACTGGGCGCGGCTGTCGGAGGCGTGGCGCTCCGAACTGGACGAGCGCATCAAGCAGCTCGGCCGGCTCCGCGACCACCTCACGGACTGCATCGGCTGCGGCTGCCTGTCACTGGAGACCTGCGTACTGTCCAACCCGGACGACGTCTTCGGTGAACGCATGACCGGTTCCCGTCTGCTCCCCGAAAGCCGCGGCGCGAACGGCGGGGCGAAGCGGAGCGTCTGAACTGCGGCAGGGCCGAGCCCTGCGGCGGACAGGGGCAGCGGCAGCGGCGCGGGCGGCGCCGGCGACGCGAAGGCGCGGCGGCCGGTGGGGCGCCGCGCCCTCGCGCGCTCACGCCACCGACGCCAGTTCCCTGCGCCGTACCCTCTTGGACTCCGCCAGCGCCTCGGGCGTCAGAACGGGCTGCGGCACCAGAATGCCGCAGCCCGTGCAGACCGGCCCGAACCACGGCTCGTGCGCCAGCTCCTGCTTCCAGACGATCCCGCTCTCCGCGCACACCGGGCAGTTGACCCCGGGTCCGGACTCCAGTGCGGAGATCAACCGACGCAGTACGTCGCCGAGCGGCGCCACCGGATGGACCGCCGGATCGTCGCACCAGGCCACTCCGCACCCTCCCCAGGTGCGGCGGTGCCAGTCGTCGAAGGAGCCGGGACGCCGCAGCCCGTCGTGCTTCTCGCGCTTGCGGCGCCGGGCGAACTCCACTTCGTATGCGAGCCAGACGGCCCGCGCCTCCTCCAGTTCGTCGAGCGCGGCCACCAGCCGCGCCGGATCGGGCGCTCTGTCCTCCGGTTCGATCCTGTGCCTGGAGCACAGATGGTCCCAAGTCGCCCGGTGCCCATAAGGGGCAAACCGTTCCAGGCATTTGCGCAGCGAATACCGCCGCAGTGCCAGGTCGCACCGCGGGTCGCGCACCTGTCTCGCAAGACTCCGGAAACCGGCCATTGCACTTGCCACCTCCGTCGCTGGTACTTCGGCGTCACAGAGTGGACGTACGGGTGCCCCATTCGGCTCCATCGAAAATCGAATGGACCTTATCAGTGGGGATTTCGAAAAGGTGACGCATGCTCACTTTCCGGCCGCCGCGTACCGCCAGTAACCTCCGTCGCACCGGCCTCCCCCAAGGAGCACACGCATGCGACGACGACGTACCGGTTCCGCCCAGCACAGAACTGCGTTGGCAGCAGTGGCAATCGCGCTCGCCGCGGCTCTGCTGTCCCCTCTGCCGCAGGCCACGGCTGCCGCCGGCCCGGTGGCTGCCCAGGACCCCGCCCCCGTCACGGACCACTGCGAAAGCCAGTGCGACGACATCCTGCCGCCCGGTCAGAACGGCAACGCCACCCTCGCCGAAATCCTCGCCCACCGCGTTCTCGGCACCCGCCCGGCGCACAGTTCCGACCAGATAGCGAAGTACGACGCTCTCGTCGCGGGCCACCAGGGCCTCACCGACGACAAACTGACCGACTTCTTCAACGACGGTTCCTTCGGCGTACCCGAGGACCAGGTCCGGTCGGTGATCCGCCCCCGCGACGACGTCACGATCACCCGTGACAAGGCGACCGGCGTCCCCCACATCAAGGGCACCACCCGCTATGGCACCGAGTTCGGCGCCGGTTACGCGGCGGGCCAGGACCGGCTCTGGCTGATGGACCTCTTCCGCCACATCGGCCGCGGCGAGCTGACCTCCTTCGCGGGCGGGGCCCTCGCCAACCAGGGCCTGGAGCAGCAGTTCTGGCCGCAGGCCCCGTACACCGAGGAGGACCTCCAGGCCCAGGTCGAGCGGATACGCACCACCAAGGGCGAGCGTGGCGAGCAGGCGATGGCGGACGCCCAGGCGTACGTCGACGGCATCAACTCCTACCGCGAAAAGGCCAAGAAGGGCCGCTACTTCCCCGGCGAGTACGTCCTCACCGGCAAGGTCGACGCGATCACCAACATCGGGGAGATCAAGCCCTTCAAGGTGACCGACCTGATCGCGCTCGCCTCCGTCGTCGGTGGCCTGTTCGGCGGCGGAGGTGGCGGCGAGGTGCAGTCCGCGATCTCACTGCTCGCCGCTCAGCAGAAGTACGGCGTCGCGGAAGGCACCAGGGTCTGGGAGTCCTTCCGCCAGCGCAACGACCCCGAGGCCGTCCTCACCGTCCACGACGGCACGTCGTTCCCGTACGCCGGCAAGCCCGAGAACCCGCGCGGCGCGGCCATGCCCGACCGGGGCTCCGTGACACCCGAGCAGCTCGTGTACGACCGCGAGGGCGCCGCGGAGACCGCCAGGGCCGGCGAAAAGGACCCGGTGAAGGCGCCGAAGAGGCTCAGGCCGCTCCAGGGCATGTACGACGACGGGGTGCTGCCCGGCGCCGACTTCACCAAGAAGCGCGGCATGTCCAACGCCCTGGTGGTCTCCGGCGAGCACACCGCGAGCGGAAACCCGGTAGCCGTCTTCGGCCCCCAGACCGGTTACTTCGCGCCGCAGCTCCTCATGCTCCAGGAGCTCCAGGGCCCCGGCATCAGCGCCCGCGGCGCCTCCTTCGCCGGCGTCGGCATGTACGTGCAACTGGGCCGCGGCCAGGACTACGCCTGGTCGGCCACCTCCGCCGGACAGGACATCACCGACACGTACGCGGTGGAACTGTGCGAGCCGGGCGGCTCCGCGCCCTCGAAGGCGTCGTCCCACTACCTCTTCCGGGGCGCCTGCACCCCCATGGAGAAGCTGGAGAAGCGCAACGCCTGGAAGCCGACGCTCGCCGACTCCACGGCGGCCGGCTCGTACCGCATGCAGGTCTGGCGCACGAAGTACGGCACGGTCACCCACCGCGCCACCGTCGGCGGCAAGCCCGTCGCGTACACCTCGCTGCGCTCCACCTACCGGCACGAGGCCGACTCGATCATCGGCTTCCAGATGTTCAACGACCCTTCGTACGTGAAGGACGCCAAGTCCTTCCAGAAGGCGGCCGAGAACATCGACTACGCCTTCAACTGGTTCTACGCCGACTCGCGCACCGCCGCGTACTACAACAGCGGCATGAACCCGGTGCGCGCCGAGGGCGTCGACGCCTCGCTGCCGGTGAAGGCGGAAAAGGCCAACGAATGGCGGGACTTCGACCCGGCGTTCAACACCGCCGCCTACACCCCGCCCGCGCAGCACCCGCAGACCGCCGGCCAGGACTACTACATCTCCTGGAACAACAAGCAGGCGAAGGACTTCACCGCGGCCGGCTTCGGCAACGGCTCCGTACACCGGGGCAACCTCCTCGACGACCGGGTCAAGGAGCTCGTCGCCGACGGCGGCGTCACCCGCGCCTCGCTGACCCGGGCCATGGCCGAGGCGGCCGTCACAGATCTGCGCGGCGAGGACGTCCTGCCGGAGCTCCTCAAGGTGCTGCGCACGAAGCCCGTCACCGACCCGGACGTGGCCAGGGGCGTCCAGCAGCTGGAGTCGTGGCGCTCCGCCGGGGCCCAGCGCAAGGAGACGGCGCAGGGCTCGCGGACCTACACCCACCCCGACGCGGTGCGGATCATGGACGCCTGGTGGCCGCTGCTCGTCGAGGCCCAGTTCAGGCCGGGCCTCGGTGACGAGCTCTACGGCGAACTCACCAGGAACCTCACCACCGACGAGGCACCGTCGGCCGGGCACGGCCCGACCGGGGCCCACGCGGGCTCCGCCTTCCAGTACGGCTGGTGGAGTTACGTCGACAAGGACCTGCGCAAGATCCTGGGGCAGCGGGTCGAGGGACCGCTGGCGCAGACGTACTGCGGCGAGGGCGATCTGTCCGCCTGCCGTGACACCCTGCTCACGACGCTGAAGCAGGCCGTCGCCAAGCCCGCGACAGTGGTGTACCCCGGCGACGACAGCTGCAAGGCGGGCGAGCAGTGGTGTGCCGACTCGATCGTCCACCGCGCGGTGGGCGGACTCACGCACCCCGCGATGCACTGGCAGAACCGCCCGACCTACCAGATGGTCGTCGAGTACCCGTCGCACCGCTGACGGGGCGTCCGCACACGCCGAACAAACCGGACGTCGCCGCTGAACGGGAATCCCCGGGGGCGGCGGCCGCCCCGGGTGCCCGGGTAAAGCCCTAAACCCGGCGGTAGGGGGCGCACCGCGCGGGGTGGCGGCGCCCAGCGCCCACC